>JAKACF010000035.1 GCA_021821585.1 Actinomycetes bacterium | reverse complement strand
GCCCCCGTCGCCGCCGCCTTCCTCGGCTACCTCCCCTACGCCAACCTCGGTGGCCACGGTGCCGCCAGCTACGCCACCGCCGCCGTCCCCGGTTTCGGCGTCTCGATGCTCGGCCTGCCCTACCTCTGGGGCCCGATCATGGGAATCGACCCGAAGTCGGTCCTCGTGCACGCCACCTGGAACACCGTCGGCGGCTACGTCACCGCGCCGGTGCTCGCGATGGGACTGGTCGGAGCGGTCAAGGGGCGACGGGACGCCGTCCTGCGAGCCGCTCTCGCCGCCGCCTTCGTGGTCCTCGTGCTCTGGACGTTCCAGGTCTCGTTCGTCGGGAGCGCCTTCAACCACCTGCTCCCGCTCGCCACCCACCTCAAGATCTTCCGCTACGTCGAGACCTCCTTCGAGATGGCGCTCGTCGTCCTCGCCTGTTACGGCGTCGAGGTGGTGGCCCACCGCACCGGCCGCTCGGTCCGCCCCGCCCTCGTGGTGGGCGGCGTCGGCGCCCTCGTCGCGCTCGCCGTCGACCTCGCGGTCGCCTCGCAGCTCGTCCGCCTGCTCTACGGGTCCGTGCCCGGCTACCGGCCCTGGCCGTTCGTCATGACGATCTGGGCGGCCGGCATGGCGGTGCTCGTCACGGTCGTGGCCCTCTTGCCCTCGCGTCGCGGCGGGCCCGGGCACCGCCGCCCGATGGTCCCGCCGGAGGGCGCGAGGAAGGCCGCCGCTGCCGTCGTCGGCGGCCTGCTCGTCCTCGACGCCATTGTCATGTTCGGCATCCCCCGGCTCTCGGCTCCCCGCTCGGAGACGATCGACACGGGTCCCGCCCGCTACCTCGCCGCCCATCTGAAGAACGGCCGCTTCTTCAGCCTCGACACGTACCTACCGAACTACGGCTCCTACTTCCACATCGCCTCGGTGGACAGCAACGACCTGCCGATCCCGACGCTGTGGGCCGACTACGTCCCGGCACATGTCGCGCCCGGGTCCATGGCGAAGTACCTCGGCAGCTACGACCAGGAGCCGCGTCTCCTCAAGCGGCTCCCCGACTACGAGGCGCTCGACGTGCGTTACATCATGCTCGCCAGCTCCGACGACTTCTTCGGCACCGGCACGGACCTGAAGGGCGGGGTGACCCGCGTCTACCGCGACAGCCTGGCGACGATCTACAAGCTTCCCCACCCGCAGAACTTCTTCTCGGTCACCTCGGGCAGCTGCCACCTCGACGCACGGGGCATCGCCACGGTGACGGCCACCTGCACGAGGCCCTCGACCCTGTTGAGACGGGAGCTCTACATGCCCGGCTGGCACGCCACCGCCGCCGGCCGCCCCCTCGCCGTCCACGAGGCCATGGGCCTCTTCCAGTCGGTGCGCCTTCCCGCCGGGACCACGACCGTCCACTTCGGCTATGCCCCTCCCCACGAGAGCCTCGCCCTCTGGCTGCTTCTCCTCGGCATCGTGATCGCCGTCGGCGTTCCCACCGGCACGTGGCTCCTGAGGAGGCGGCGCGTGCCACCCTCGGAGGCAGTCCCGTCCGGGGACGTGGTGGCGGCTCTCTGAACGGTCGGCTCCGACCCAGCCCGACGGCCTCCTCTCGCGTCCGACCCTTCCGGCGACCCGGGACGGGCTCGCGCGAACTGTGGGCCTCCCCCCGGGAGGCCCGAGGCTCAGTTGTCGGTCCCGGGACGGTGGAAGACCTGGGAGTCGTCGGCGAACGCCTTGAATTCGAGGGCGTTCCCGGCCGGGTCGCAGAAGAACATCGTCCACTGCTCGCCAGGCTGGCCGGCGAAGCGCACGTGCGGCTCGATGGCGAAGCTGACCCCCCGGTCCTCGAGGCGCCGGACGAGGTCGTGGAAGTGCCCCACTTCGAGCAGGACTCCGAAGTGGGGCACCGGGACGTCGTCTCCGTCGACCGGGTTCCGGCCGGCCACGTGCGGCTCCCCCGCTGGGACGAGGTGCGTGACGACCTGGTGGCCGAACAGGTCCCAGTCCACCCAGGTATCGGCCTCGCGTCCGCGGGGACAGCCGAGCACACCGCCATAGAACTCACAGGCGGCAGCAAGGTCGTCGACGGGGACGGCGAGATGGAACCTCGGCCGGGGTTCCGACGGGGCGGGGGACGAAGCGGTGTCGGGCGGCATGGGCCCCATCCTTGCCTGCCGCCGCGGCACCGGTCCGAGCGGCGCGCGACGATAGGCCGGTCTCCCGGCCCGAAGGAGGACCGCGCCATGCCGGCCATCACCCCGTTCCTCTGGTTCGACGACGAGGCCGAGGAGGCGGCCCGCTTCTACACCTCGGTCTTCCCGAACTCACAGATCCTCGAGGTCTCCGGATCCGGAGGAGACGGCCCGCCCACGACCGTCCGCTTCTCCCTCGACGGCACCGAGTTCGTGGCCCTGAACGGCGGACCGGCGCACCGCGGCTTCAACCTCGCCGTCTCCTTCGTCGTCGACTGTGCGGGCCCCGACGAGGTCGACCGTTACTGGTCGGCCCTGACCGACGGCGGCGAGGAGGGCCGCTGCGGCTGGCTGACGGACCGCTTCGGGCTCTCCTGGCAGATCGTCCCGGTGGGGCTGGGTGACCTGCTGGGCGACCCCGACCCCGAGCGCGCCGCCCATGCGATGGAGGCCATGCTCGCCATGGGCAAGCTCGACCTGCCGGCCATCGCGCGGGCTGCCGACGGCGCCGCCTGAGCGTGAGAGCATGCTCGGGTGCACTCACCTGAGCCCTGCAACCTCGCCGGCGTCCTCTCCGGGGTGGCGGAGCACTGGTCGCCGCGCACGGTCGCCGTCGTCAACGACTACGACGTCCGCGTCGTCAAGGTGCTCGGTGAGTTCACCCCGCACCGGCACGCCGACACCGACGAGTTCTTCCTCGTCCTGTCGGGTGAGCTGACCATCCGGCTCGACGACCGGGAGGTGGTGCTCGAGGAGGGCGACGCCTTCGTCGTCCCCCGCGGTGCGCTCCACCAGCCGTTCGCACCGACCGAGACGACCCTGCTGCTCTTCGAGCCGGGCTCGACCGTCAACACCGGCGACTCGCCGGGCCCGCTGACCACGGCCCGGCGGCTGGCGGCGGACTGAACGACGCGGCGGCAGGCCCCGGGGCCGGGACGCTCGCGGTTGGCCGACGGCGCCCGGTCCTCCCCTCGACCCTTCACTTCTCGACCGCCGTGTGC
Source organism: Actinomycetes bacterium (assembly GCA_021821585.1). GTDB lineage: Bacteria > Actinomycetota > Acidimicrobiia > Acidimicrobiales > Bog-793 > JAKACF01. The sequence goes on along the minus strand of JAKACF010000035.1, from coordinate 11,450 downwards.
TACGCCATCGCGATGGCGGCGAACCACGAGATCAGCACCGCCGACGAGCTGCGGCGCACCTACCGCCCCGCCGGAAAGGCCTCGCTCGACAAGGAGGTGACCCACCTCGACGCCCACTGCCGGGACTACATCGCCCACAGTCCCTTCGTCGTGCTGGCGACGACCGACGGCAGGGGCCGTGTCGACACCTCGCCGAAGGGCGGTCCGCCGGGCTTCGTGGCGGTGCTCGACGACCACCGCTGCGCCATCCCCGACATGGCGGGAAACAACAGGCTCGACTCGCTGCAGAACATCCTCTGCTGCCCGAGCGTCTCCTTGCTCTTCCTCGTCCCCGGCGTCGGCGAGACGCTAAGGGTCGTGGGCGAGGCATCGATCTCGACCGACCCGGCGGTGCTCGAACAGGGTCGAGTGGCGGGCCTTCGTCCGAACGTCGCCGTGGTGGTGGAGGTCGTGACGGCCTACCTCCACTGTGCCAAGGCACTGCGGCGGAGCGGCTTGTGGAGTCCCGAGTCGTGGCCGGACACCGCCGACATGGCCTCCCCGGCCTGCATGATGCGGGACCACATGCGACTCACCGAGTCCACCGAGGAGATGCAGGAGTTCCTCGACCGGGCCTACGCCGAGACGACCTGGGCGGTGGGAGGACAGGCGGAGGGCTGACGGACCGGCAGGTCCTAGCGGCTCAGGTGCTCGGCGAGGAAGGCGAGCGAGCTCGGGTAGCGGTAGTCGATGGCCATATGGGTCGCGTCGAACAGCTCGAAGCGGACGTCGGTGACGCCGATCGACGCCAGCTCTCCGATGAAGGCTGTCGCACCGAGGTCGAGGAAGTACTCGTCGCTCCGGCCGGCGTCCACCCAGATCGCCTGCAGCCCCCGGAGGGCGTCCACGTGCCGGCGCACCATCCGCACCGGGTCCCACGCCAGCCAGCGCTCCCAGATCTCCTCGCGTGGCCGCCCTGTGAGCGGATCGAAGGGCAGCTGCGGCCGTCCGGCGTCGTCGGGAGAGAAGCAGGCTGCCACCCCGTAGAGGCCGAGGAGGGTCGCGTCGGCCGGATCTGTGAACGGCACGCGGCTTCGGAAGTCCTGCCACCACGCTTCGATCGAACCCTCCCAGGAGCGAAGCAGCCGGGCGGCGGGGCCGAACTCGGGGAGGTAGCACAGCTCGTAGAGCGCGTCCCCGGCATGGGTCGCGAGCGCCCCGAACAGGTCGGGCCGGAGCATCGGCGTGATCATGGCGCCGAAGCCACCGCTCGACTTGCCCTGGATCCCCCGGTGCCTGGCTCCCTCGAGGGTCCGGTAGCGGGCGTCCACGTAGGGGATCACGTCGTCGCAGAGGTAGGTGTGGTAGCGGCCGGTCCCGGGCGAGTCCACGTACTGAGAGCCGCCGTAGGAGGTCCAGGCGTCGACGAAGACGACGATGCACGGCGGCGCCTGCCCCGAGGCGAACAGCATGTCGACCGCCTCGGGGTAGGGGGTCCGGAAGGGGCTGCGGTTCCACCACATCTGGACGTGGCCCGTGTAGCCCTGGATGACATAGACGCTCGGATAGCGCCGGTCGTCCTCGGCATAGCCCGGAGGCAGGTAGACCCACAGGGGACGCTGTGAGGGATCGCCGAGCGGGTTGTCCCGGAGGGCGGCGGAGTCGATCACGTGCTCGTCGATCCGGCCGGCGAGCTCCCGGTGCCAGGGAGGGGGCATGACCCGGCAGGCTACCGCCGGCCGCTCCCGCCATCCCGCCATCGGCCGGGACGTCGACGGGCTCGCCACGGCGTCCGCCGACCTCGTCGCTTCGCCCTGTTTGGGGTGCGGTCGGCGTCGGGCCGCCACCGACAGCGCGATCCCGTCAGCCTCCCTTGCTCCGGGGCGCCGACGGCACGACGATGTCGCCATGAGCTTCTCCAGTTCCGACCAACCGCCGTCACCGAGCCGATGGAGCGCCGCCTCGGTCCGTGAGGACATGTGGGTCGACCCCGAGAGCGACCCCCGCCAGGTCGGTCCCGAGCCGGTCGACGAGCAGACGACGCTGCTCGAGTACCTGCGGGCGTACCGCCTCACCCTCGAGATGAAATGTGCGGACCTCGACGCCGAGCAGCTCGCCGCCCGGTCGGTCCCGCCCTCCACGATGTCGCTCCTCGGCTTGGTCAGGCACATGGCCGACGTGGAACGGCACTGGTTCCGAAGGGTGATGACCGGCGAGGAGGTACCGCGGCGCTACGAACGGGAGGACGGCGGTCCCGGCGGCGCCTGGAGCGGGGCGGTCGCCGACCCGTCGGTGGTCGCCGAGGCATGGGACGCCTGGCGGGAGGAGGTCGCCATCGCGGACCGGTTCCTCGCCGGGGCCGACGACCTCGGCATGCTCGGTCGCACCCCCGATGGCGAGACGGTCCCGCTGCGGTCGGTGCTCGTCCACATGATCGAGGAGTACGCCCGCCACTGCGGCCACGCGGATCTCCTCCGGGAGCGCATCGACGGCAGAGTGGGGCAGTAGCCGACGCGGGTCGGTGTCGGGCCCTCCGTCCGGAGCCTGGTGCGGTCCGGCCGGCCGAGGACCTCGTCACGGCGTCGGCCAGCCGCCACCGCCGCCACGGACGGGGACCGGGGGTCCGGGTCAGCCCTCGAGATAGCGCAGGACGGCGAGCACGCGCCGGTGGTCCGTCGGGGTCGACGGCAGGTCCAGCTTGGCGAAGATGTTGGCGACGTGCTTCTCGACTGCGCCCTCGGAGATGACGAGGCTGGCGGCGATGGCCGAGTTGGTCCGTCCCTCCGCCATGAGCGCGAGCACCTCCCGCTCCCTGCTGCTCAGCGCCGCCAGCGCGTCGGTACGCCGGCTGGCCCCCATCAGCTGGGTCACGACCTCCGGGTCGAGGGCGGTGCCGCCGGACGCCACGCGGATCAGCGCCTCGACGAAGTCCGCCACGTCCGCTACGCGGTCCTTCAGCAGATAGCCGATCCCTGCCGCGCCCCCCGCCAGCAACTCCGCGGCATAGCGGGTCTCGATGTACTGCGAGAAGACGAGGATGCCGACACCGGGGTGGTCGCGACGCAGCCCGATGGCCGTGCGCAGTCCTTCGTCGGTGAAACTCGGCGGCATCCGGACGTCGACCACGGCGACATCCGGCGGATCGGCGGCGACAGCCTCCTCCAGGCTGACGGGATCGCCCACAGCCCGAAGCACGGCGAAGCCCCGGTCGGCGAGGAGCTGGACGAGTCCGTCCCGGAGGATGGCGGAGTCCTCGGCGATCACGACGCGCAGGGCCCCGCGCTCCACCATGGTCAGGCGCGGGTCGGGAGGTCCACGGTGACGACAGTGGGTCCACCGGTCGGGCTGGCGATGCTCAAGTTGCCCTCGACCGCCCGCACCCGGTCGGCGAGGCCCGCCAGCCCGCTTGAGGACGAGCCGGCACCCCGGTTCACCGCCGCACCGCCCCGGCCGTCGTCCCGGACCACGAGCCGGAGCCACGGGCCATGCTCCGCGCAGCTGAGCGAGGCGCGCGACGCCTGGGCGTGCTGATGGACGTTGGCCAGCAGTTCGGCGGCGCAGAAGTAGCAGATGGCCTCGATGGCCGGGGTCGGGCGGGACGGGACCGACACCGTCACCTCCGTGGGCACGGGGCTGCGTGCCGCCAGGGTCGAGAGTGCATTGGGGAGGCCGGTGTCGAGGGCAGGTGGGTGGATCCCCCGAGCCAGGTCCCGCAGGTCTGCGATGGCCTCCTTCGTGCCACGATGCGCCTCGTCGACGAGGTGACGGACCGCCTCGAGCCCGGCGGCGCTCCCCGGTTCGGCGTCGAGGCCGTCGAGCTTCTCCTTGGCCTGCCCGAGCCGCATGGCGAGGGCCACCAGCTGCGCCTGGGTCCCGTCGTGCAGGTTCCGCTCGATCCGCTGCAGCGTGGCGGTGGCGGTGTCGAGGGTGAGCGACCGCGACTCCTCCAGGCGCCGGACCCGTGATGCGGTCGCGTCCGGGGCGAGCAGCAGGTGCATCATCCTCCGGTCGAGGAGGACCACGAGGCGCGTGAACCACGGCGCCAGGAAGAGCAGCAGCACGCCGCCGAGGAAGAGGCCGACATGAACAGGGGCTCCGACGTACGGCGTGCCGTCGTACCCCGGACGGACGGGATGGCGCAGGATGCCGAAGGAGACCATCGACGCGCCCCCGGTCAAGGGCGAGATGATGCCGGAGAGAGCCGCCAGCCAGACGCTGAGGGCGAACCACACGCCGAAGATCGTGAGCGGCACCCTGCCCACGAGGTACGCCAGGGCGCGCCAGGCGACCCGGTCGCCCAGCGCCGCCCGGAGCCAGCCGAGCCGTCCGGGCCGCGGGCCGAAGGAGGGCGGCTCGGGGATCTCCTCTCCGAGCAGCCGCCAGGCCAACCCCCTCTGCCAGCGACCGAGGCCTCGCGCTGCCCGCAGGGCCACCGCGAGGACCGCGACGCCGACGAGCACGAGGCTCAGCAGGAGGCCGCCCGCGATGAGCGCGCCGAGCGCGAGAGCGGCGGCGGCGCTCAGCGCCGAACCGGCGAGGAAGAAACCGAGCTCGGCCCAGGTCCGGCGGCGGAAGGGCTCGCGAAGGACGGTCCACGCGAGGCGCGTGGCCCGCTCCGCCACCTCGGTGGAGACCCGGACCGGCACCCGTCCGCTGCCGGCGCCGGCCTCGCTCACGCGTCGCGCTGGATGAACACCGCCGAGCCGACGGCCAGCACGATCACCGTGTAGAGCGCCATCACGAGCAATCCTACGCCGGGGCTCAACGCCGGGTACCCGCCTGGTCCCCCGGGCCCGAAGTGGGCGGTCGACATGATCGAGTGCGTGAGGATGTTGGTCGGCAGGTAGCGGACACCGGCCCTCGAGATCCCCTGCATGACGAGCGGCAGCACGAAGACGACCGCGACGAACGCCGCGATGGCGGCGGCGGTGTGCCGGAAGATCAGCCCGAAGCCGAAGGACATGAGCGCCAGGAGGGCGACGAACAGGCCGGTGAGCAAGACGGCCCGGATGGCTCCCGGTGACCCCAGGCTCGCCGAGGGTGCCCCGCCGGCAGACAGGATGGCCTCGCCGAGGAAGAAGGAGACGAGGCTGAGCGCCTCGCAGAACACGACCGTGAGCACCGTCGTGACCGCTGTCTTCACCGCCAGGAGGAACGACCGCCGCGGCGCCGCCGCGAGCGTGGTGCGGATCGTGCCGCTGGCGTACTCGCCGGTGATGAGCAGCGCACCGAACACGCCTCCGGTGAGGGCGGCGGGGATCATGCCGGTGAGGCCCTGCTGCGTGGGATCGAAGCCGAAGTAGAACGGCGGGGGCTGGTGCAGGGCCGCGTGCGTCACGAGGCCGGTCACGAGCAGGCAGGCGACGACGGTGAGCCCGAGCATGACGGCCGTCGACCGGAGGGTGAGGATCTTCGCCAGCTCGAACTTTGCGACGTGCCTCGTGCGGTAGCGGCCCTGCTGGGCGACGGGTAGGACTACGGTCATCGTCACTCCTCTGGGATTCCGGCAACGGCACCGGTCGTCGGTCGGTACTCGACCTCGTCCCGGGTGAGCTCCATGAAGGCGTCCTCGAGCGAGGCCGTCACCGCAACCAGCTCGTGGACCCGCAGGCCGTGTTGCGCCGCCAGGTCACCTACCTGCACCGCCGTCAGCTCCTCGACCATGAGGGACCCGTCCGGCTGGGCGGAGACTGCGGCGCCGGCTGCGGAGAGCACCGCCGCGAAGGCGCCGGGGTCGGGGGTGACGAGCCGGACCGCAGCGCCGCCGCTGCGGGCGACGAAGTCGGCCACGCTGGTCTCGGCGATCAGCCGACCGCGACCGATGACCACCAGCCGGTCGGCCGTGAGCGACATCTCGCTGATGAGGTGGCTGGAGACGAGCACCGTTCGGCCCTCGGCCGCCAGGGCGCGCAGCACGGTGCGGACCCAACGGATCCCTTCGGGATCGAGGCCGTTGACCGGTTCGTCGAAGAGCAGGACGCCGGGGTCGCCGAGAAGAGCCGAGGCGATCCCGAGGCGCTGGCTCATCCCCAGTGAGAACTTGCCGGCCCGCCGGTTGGCGACCGGGGTCAGCCCGACCTGGTCGAGCACCTCGTCGACCCGGTGGAGCGGGATGTCGTGGCTGAGGGCGAGGCAGCGAAGGTGGTTGCGGGCGGTGCGGGCGGGGTGCAGTGCCTTGGCGTCGAGAAGGGCGCCGACCTCGCGAAGCGGCCAGGCCAGCTCGGCATAGGGCTTGCCACCGATGAGGGCCGAGCCCGAGTCCGGCAGGTCGAGCCCCATGATCATGCGCATGGTCGTCGACTTGCCGGAACCGTTCGGTCCGAGGAACCCGGTCACTACCCCGGGCGGGACCTCGAAGGTCAGGCCGTCCACCGCCATGGTGGCGCCGTAGCGCTTCGTCAGCGAATGTGCGGTGATCATCACGACGAACGGTAAAGGACTCTCGGGCCGGGCGGAATGCGGCTGGCGGGTGTCTTCCGGCGGTGGCTAGCCCCACCTCGGTGCCTGCCGGGATCCCGCCGGACTCGCCCCTCGTCCATGTCGCGCCGCCTCCCCTCTGCCCCCCGCCGGACCCCGACACCGTTTCGTGGAGGTTGGGCACGACCGGCGCGCCGCTGGTCTCGATACCCGTTCGTCAGTCGCGTCAGCCGGGTGCCAGGCCAGCGGCTCGTGGCACTCCGGCCTCTCGCCTCCCGTCAGCGCGCGCCACGTGCCTCGCAACGGCCGCTTACGGCTGGTACCCGCTCGCAGTGAGGCACGTGAACTCGCCGCTGAAGTACACCGCGGAGCAGCCGGCACGCGAGGAGCCGAGCACCTTGAACGCCCAGTGCGGGAGCCGGAGGTTCACGTCGGTGATGCGACCGGGCTCGAGCTTCCATGTTCCGGACACCGCCAGCACCTCGGCGGGAGAGGCGGTAACACCCGGAGAGGCCGGCAGGACCGCCACCTTCAAGGCCGCGCTCGTGCAGGAAGAGTTGTCCACCTCCACGAGCGGCCGGAGAAACCGTGCGCCGGCGGCGACGGGTCATACATCTCGTAGCTGAACCGATGGCCTCCGACATCGACGGTTCCCGATTTGCACCAACTCCCGGGCGCCTGGTTCGGGCCATTTGTGGTCACTCTCGTGTCACACAACCGGCTCAGCGGGACGTCCGCCCAGGAGTAGACGGTGAGCCCGTTGCTGTAGGCCCGTGTGCGCGGCCGCCTCTTCGCCTTAGGACCGCCGCGCTCGAGCGAGGCCCTGACCGACCACAGGCTGTTCGGCAGCCGGAAGGTGCCGGTGCCAGCTCGGGCTGCGGGGACCTTGTCGAGGAGGTCGGACCTCTGCACCGCCCCCTCCTCGTTGTTGGCCCACACGATCACGACGGCTCCCTTCGGGATGTGGCCGGTGATGCGATAGGAGAAGGTGACCGGAGCGCCCGCGTCGACGTTGGCGGGGGCAGTGATGCGCACGACGTTGGGCCAACGGAGGCGAGGTGTGTTCTCGCCGGCATCGAGCGGCGGTGGCCCGGGCAGGTAGGGGTGTGGAGCCGGCGAGTACGGCGACGCCAATGCAGCCACCTGCAATCAGCACCAGCAGCGTGCCTGTCATCAGGAGTCGCAACCGCATCGGTTCCCTCCCCTATCCGACAGGTTTGCGCATCTGAGCTCGACGGTTCGAGAAGGCCGCCCGGTGGCGCGAGGTATCACGATGTCAGTGGCGCGTCGATCCGTTGCCTCGCCCGATAACAGGCAGGCGTCGACCGGAGACCTCTTCTCGTCACCCTCGACGGCGGCGTCGCAGTCCGGTCCATCCCCGCTTGGCGGGTCGAGCCGTCGTCGCAGCGGGTTCAGGGCTCCGCGAGACGTCTGCCGCCTCTTGTGCGTGGCGCTGTCTCCACGCCGCCAGGATCTCGTCCACGTCGAGCGGCATCACCGTCGACGGCGGACCTTCGCCGGGGCGGCGGTTCACCGCCCGGATGCGCTCGTTGAGCTGCTCCAACACGTCCCGGACCCGGGGCTCCGAGCTGAGAGCCTCGATGGCGAGGAGCGCGTCCTCCTTCTCCTTGCGGACCGCAAGTGTCGGTGGCAGGTACGAGACTCCTTCGTCCCTCAACTTCCGGCGCACCCACCAGAGGTCGTCGTGGGGCTTGTCCAACCCGTCAATCGGCTTGCCCGCCCCGGGCAGGTTGTCGAACTCGCCGCGCTCTTGGCCCTCGCGGATGATGGCGTCCACCCACGACTCCCAATCGGAGCCTGGGGGCTTCCGGTTGGTCACGCGGCCATCCTACGAAGACCCGGACAACTCCTGACACGTCGTCGGCGCTGAAGGTCAGCCGCGGCTGGCACCAGCTGGCCGCCTCGGCCCTCGGAGCGATCGGTGAACGGTCTCGATCGGCAGCGCGTTCGCACAGGCGCAGCGAATCGCCCGGACCGGGTACCAGCCGCCGTGAACCTCCGCCACCTCAGCTTCGGTGCCCGCCCCGCCTCTCCCGAGAACGGCGCCAGTGGCCAGGACCCGTCAGCCGGTGGCTCGGGTGCGGCTGGCGCCTCCGGTGGCCCGCCTGCTGCCGCCTGGCCCGTACCAGTCGACGCACAGGGCCGTGGCGTCGTCACGCAGGTCGCCACCGGTGACGTCGAGATCCGGTGGGCCAGCTCTTGGACGATCTGACGGGGGTGCCGGTCGAGGGTGGCGGAGAGAATGCCCTCGATGTCGAGCCGCCGGGCCTGCCGGTCCAGGTAGCCGTCGGTGATCGCCAACAATCGGTCGCCTGGCTCGAGAGTCACGGTGTCGGACCGATAGGGACTTCTCGATACGCCGAGCGAGGCGGAGTCGCATGACGAGCCCTGTCACGAACTGGTCGGTTCTGGCGTAGCGATCAAGGGCCTCGCTGGCGGCGTCGGCCAACTCGGCGGGGGAGGCCAGCGCTCGCAGACGGTTGCGAAGGGTCCCCACGGCGAGAGTGGCGAGCATCGCGGCATTGATGGAGTGCCCCATGGCGTCGGTGACTGAGAGGTCCAGCTGCTCCCTGCCGAGGGAGTAGTCAAAGGTGTCCCCGCCGGCGTCGTGGGACGGCTCCAGCCATCCTGCGAGGGTGAAAGGGCCGGCTTCGAGCGTGTGGGCCGAGGGCAGAAGACGGCGCTGGATCTCAGCCGAGATCGAAAAGGGGATGACGTCGCCGCGCTCTGTGACCGGGATGAGGATCAGCCAGTCCCGTGGCTGTTCCACGATCTGGGGAGTCTGAGAGAAGAGGACCTGTTCGTGCACCGTGCCTGGCAATGGCACCGCCTCGCCCCTCTCGTTGCGTCCGTCCTGTCCAGCTCCGGTGGCGTCGACATGGGAGAGACGGACCAGGGCGCTGCCCGAGAAGTTGGCAATCAGCAACGCGACGTGGCGAGCATGGACGGCACCCGCCAACTCGGTGGCGAGCACGTCGACCGCATCGATCGGGGACGCATCTTCGACCGCGGCCAGCAACGATCGAAGGTCGAACTCCGACACCGAGAGCACGGTAGCAGCCAGCAGCCACACGTTGGAGCGGCCGGTCGCGACAGTTCGCCGACGACCGTGTTCGCGACGTCCGCCATCGTCCTCTCTTGGTCGATGACGAGCGCCGCGACGTCACGCCGGAACTCCCGCGGGCACCTCCCGCGCCGGCGGCCGCTTGTAGGCGGACGGCTCTGTTCGGTCACTGCTGGCATGGACACCTCCTACGTGAGGTGTCCGGCCGGAGGGGGGACGCTCGGCGCCCGGGCGGCTACCGATGGCACCCCTGGCGTCACCGAGTCGCATCGCATCACGAGCGAGCGGTGCGCCTGGACCCGCTTACGCCACCAGTCGGGCGCCACCTTCAGGCCGCTCGAGATCACCGACACGCGCTGAGTCGACTGTCATCGTGACCTCCCTCCCGTTGCGCGAGCCGAAGCTCTGTCTCTGTGGTCGAGGAAGTTGTCGGCAAGGTGGGTCACGCTCCTGAGGGCACGACTCGAAGGGTGCTTCAGGGTGACGGCATGGGCACGTGTCGGGGCGGAATCCGCCCAGAGCGCCATCCGGATGGCGAGAAGGGCTGCGCCCTCGCTATGCCACGGCCACATGATGTCATCGAGGGGCGATCGCCGCGTACGGAACGCGCCGGCTGGCAAGTCCTCGAAGAACCTGGTGACCTTCGCCATGTCGTCGTGCTGGTGGGCTTCGAAGCTCCCCACGAGTGCCTCGAGCACCCTTTCCGCTCCGTCTCCACGCACGCCCTGACCGTTGTCCGGCGCACCCTCGCTCTTGATCTCCTCCCAGGAGCGCTGAAGGAGTGCATGGAAGGCGAAGCCTTCGTGGAGACGAGCGGCGAGCGGGCCCCCACCCGGCGCACGCTTCAGAATCGGACAGAGGATGCCGCTCTCAACGGAGTCATGGATTGCCACGGCTGTCATGAGGCGCTGCCCCGCCGCATTCCGCTCGGCATCGGTGGAGACCGAACCGAGCTCTGCGACAAAGCGAGCAACGGTGTCGTCGAAGACTTCGAGCACTCGGCGGGCTGAAGGCGGCTCGCCATAGTCCGCCCTCCTCAGCGCAGTGACGATCTCGCTGCGCGGAGAGCGGGCCGGTCCGTGGTCCTGTCGGCGACCGATGTGCTCTTGGCGCCATCCGGCCAAGCCTTCGAGCACCCGCCCGCAGAGATCACACTCGAGTCTCTCTCCGGCGCCGTCCTCCCTCAGGCTGATGCTCAACGCCTCGATCACCTGCTCGGCCTCCGCACCCGCCACCGGATAGAGGTTGTGCGCGGCAACCTCGCTGCTGAGCCCCTGGAAGGCCTGAAGCAGTTCGGATTTCCTGTCCTGCAGGCACCACACTCGATTGGCCAGCGGCGATCCGTCCGGCAGTCCAGAGAGGATCGGGCACACACCTTCTTTCGCCACGGCGTCGTGCGCTCCCACCGCCGGGCTCATCCCGTCGCTCAGCAACCGAACGAGGTCGAGGCCGATTGACGACGTGGTCACCTCCCCGAGGCTCGACGAGCTCGGGGTTGGGGCGACACGCTCTCGAGGCAGGGCGACATCGACTCTCGCACCCTCGGGTGAGGTCGCAAGAGGCCACCTCGCCCACTTGAGCGAGCCGCCAGCTCGGCTCTGAGGGAGGATGCCGTAACGGCGATGGACGTGCAGAACCAGCTCGAACAGAGCGAGGAGCGCGGCGACGAACACGAGGCCTGGGAGCATCAGCGGGGCAAGGAGAACCGCGCAGGCCGCCAGGGCTGTGAGCAGTACAACGAGAAGACCCATCTCACGACCTCAACTCTCTCTTTCGCAGCTCTGCCTCGGTGTTGGCCGACCGATCCCGAACAGCTCCAGCGTCAGGCGGCCCTCGGCCGCCCAGGTGGTCTCCTGTGACACCCCCCGTCGGAGCTCGCGCGGTCAGTCTCCTCCCACATCGCACATTCGTCAACTGATTTGCTATACGTAGTGAGAACTAGTCATCTACTGTGCGGGCCGCGCTGTTT
>JAKACF010000411.1 GCA_021821585.1 Actinomycetes bacterium | reverse complement strand
GGCAGCGGGCTGTGCGTGGTGCACAGGCGCCCGATCGTGGCCGCCCGGGGCCCCGGGTAACCCGGGCAGACTGGTCCCACAGGCGATGATGGCGGCTGCGGCCGAGTCCCCACAACCACCATTGCCAACTCCTGTCGTCGCGCCAGCGGTGCCAGCTACTGCCAACATGGCGACTGCGACAAGCCCGGTGACTAAGGCGCAATGAGCGCCATTGCGGGTCAGCACTTTGGACCCACGTGCGTCTCGAAAGTTGCCACTTTCCACGAGCCTTCCGAGTTGGTCAGGTTCCACCTTCCTGAATACGATCCAGCGCCGCCGCCGTCCAGAGCCGGGGGTCCGGGCGCACCGGACTCGGTCGTGGTTCCGGTGTCGAACACGCAGCTCTCGACGGTGGCCGTCGTCGCCGTGAGGGCGACGACCTTCGGGTGGCCGAGGTTGAAGGAGACGGGACCCCGCAGCATGTTCATCTTCAACGCGACGAGGAAGCTCGTCACCGTGGCGAGCGCCGCTCCGGTGAAGTAGGTGCCGAGGTCGGGGAACAGTGAGGCGCTGGCCTCACCGGCCTGGATGTCGGCGCGTAGCGGTGCCGCCGGCTCGTCGTTGTACCGATAGACGGTGCGCTCAGCCGCCACCCAGGCACGCAACACGTTCCGGCGCTCGACCGTGCTTCCTGCGTCGCCCCGTGCCGGTCGCGTCGCCCGCGACGTCGGGGAACCGGCCGCCGAGCGACGACCAGACGGGGCGGACCTCGCAACGCCCGGGCCGCCGCACGAGCAGCACAGCGCCCCGACGAGCACGATGCCGGCGAGCATCCCACGGCGCACCCGGCGCCGGTCGCCGGGAGCCTGGCTCGCCAGGGGCGTGTCGAACGTCCGCTCCCGGGCTTGTCTCGCGCCGCTCCCGCGATCCCTCTGTCGCGTCGAGCGGACGCCATCCGTCCGCCATACCGAAGCCATGGCCGCCTCCGCTGCATGCCTCCCGCCGTCGGCACCCGCGTGCCCGGCACCCGTCTTCGCAGGGGCTCGTCCGCCCCGATCGTTCCTCCCACCCAGCCCCGGTTGCCGACCGGGCCCGGAACAGCCCCCGCCCGGCGGCAACCCTACCAGCGCGCCGCTCATGTGGATAGGGGCTATCGCTTCTGCGGAGAGGGTGGGTAGGAATGAGGCGTCTCCGCATCCGGGGAGGCGGGCGCCTCTCCGCCACAGCATCCCGCATCAGGGTGGGCGGCCACCTCTCCGCCACTGCGCCATCAAAGGAGGCAGTGCCATCGGGGGAGGCAGCGTCAACGGGGGAGGCAGTGCCATCGGAGGAGCCGGCGCCACGGCCGCCACCGTGGCCACCGGCTCGCGGTCAGCGGACCGCCGACATCGCGGCCAGCCACCGACCCCCTCGGCGGCCTCTCCCCGCCACCCCCCGCTCCGGCATCTACCCGCCGTCGGCCCGAGCGGTCAGGCCTTTGGACCCCCGGCGGCGTAGATGACCTGGCCGGAGACGAAGCCCGCCCCCTCGCTCACCAGGAAGGACACCAGGTTGGCGATGTCCTCGGGCTGGCCCACGCGGTTGACGGGGATCTGAGAGGCAGCCATGCGCTTGAAGTCCTCGAACCCGATGCCGAGCCGCTCTGCGGTCGCCGCCGTCATCTCCGTCTCGATGAACCCGGGAGCGATGGCGTTGGCGGTCACGCCGAACTTCCCCAGCTCGATGGCGAGGGTCTTCGTGAACCCCTGCATGCCGGCCTTCGCCGCCGAGTAGTTCACCTGGCCCCGGTTGCCGAGCGCCGAGGTGCTCGAGAGGTTCACGATCCGGCCGAAGGAGGCGTCGACCATGTGCTTCTGGACGGCCCGGCTCATCAGGAACGCTCCTCGCAAGTGGACGTTGAGGACTGCATCCCAGTCGGCGACGTCCATCTTGAACAGGAGGTTGTCCCGCGTGATCCCGGCGTTGTTCACGAGCACGGTCGGGCCGCCGAGCTCGGCGACAATGCGCTCCATGGCGGCGGCGACGGACGCCTCGTCGGCCACGTCGGCACCGACGGCCAGCGCGGTACCGCCGGCAGTGGTGATGGCCTCGACCGTGTCCTTGCACGACGCCTCGTTGAGGTCCAACACGGCGACGGCGAACCCGTCGTGGGCGAGCTGCTTGGCGATCGCCGCTCCGATCCCCCGTGCTGCTCCGGTGACAACCGCTGTCCTTCGATCCTGGGCCATGACTTCCTCCGTGCTCTGTCGTCGGGTCCCCGCGGCGGACGGCTGACGACCGACCGGCTGCGGGTCCGGTTCTCCACGTGCGACCGCCACCCCCGGCGGGGATGGCACGACAGCGCAGCGGTTCGATCCGGGTGCCCCACCCTATCCTCGGCGACCGATGCCACGACGCCGGGCGACCGGTCGTCGAGTGGGCATTGCCCGTACCACTCCACGCCGCTCGGGGAGCGCCGTGGAGTGGTAGCAAGGGGGCATGCACGCCGACTGGGGTGGACGGCTCCCGGCCCGGCACCGGCGGCCGCCTGCGTGACGCGGGTGCCGCTGCTCCGCCGCCGGCACGCGGGTGCCCCGCGAGCCGGGAGGGCCACTGCCGATGGAGCGCGGGCACCCCGGCCGGCCAACTACCTCCGGACGCTGCTGATGCTCCTGTTGCCGGCCGCCCTCTTCGACAGCTACGACGGCGAGCTGCGCGCCGTGCTGCTCCACCAGATCCAGCAGAACTTC
>JAKACF010000410.1 GCA_021821585.1 Actinomycetes bacterium | reverse complement strand
AGATCCTCCCGACCTCGGTGGACAGCCCGGTGGCGAAGACGAGCGCCCGAGCCGTCCCGCTCACGACGGCCGTGCCCATGTAGACGCAGTTGCGGGCATCGAGCAGCCCGGTCCCGGGTGCCATCGCCTCGGTCACGCGGGAGACCGGCTGGCTCTCGCCGGTGAGGGTGGCCATCTCCACCGCCAGGGCGTTGGCCTCGATCAGTCGGCAGTCCGCCGAGACGACGTCGCCCGGCTCGAGGACCACGAGGTCGCCCGGGACGAGCTCCTCGGCGGGGACGGCCGTGAGCTCACCGTCGCGCACGACGCGGGCGGTGCGGGGGATGAGTGCCTGCAGCGCCTCGGCCGTGCGCTCGGCCGAGTGCTCCTGGGCGAAGCCGATGAGGGCGTTCAGGACCACCACCCCGAGGATGGCGACGGCGAGCTCGAGCTCCGCCGGGTCCCGCGACGTGCTCAGCAGGTAGCTCGCCGTCGTGAGAGCCGAGGCGATCACGAGGAGGATGGCGAACATGTTGGTGAGCTGCGCGCCGAGCTCGGCGAGGACGCTTCTGCGCGGGGCCGGGGGAAGGGCGTTCGGCCCGGTCTCCTTGCGCCGCCTCGCCGCCTCGCTCCCGCTCAGCCCGCGGCGTGAGCTGCCGAGGGACGAAAGCGCCGCCCTCGCGTCGAGGACCACGATCGGCTCGTGCGCCCCGGCGTCCTCCTCGACCTCGGGGCGTGTGCCACCCGCCGGCCGGGAGATGGTCGGTGTGCTCACCGCCCGCCGAGCCGGCGCCGGCACGTGCCCATGGGCACAGCGTCGGATCGTCGGCGGCGCACGGCAAGGGCCGAAGGTCACGAGGCCGGTGCGTCGCGGGCATCATGGACCGATGAGCGGCGAGGTGGAGATCGGCGAGGTCCGGCCCGAGGAGTGCGATGCCGCCGGCGAGGTCGTCGTGGCGGCCTACTCGATGCTGCCCGGCGGCCACCTCTCGGCCGAGTACGCCGCCGAGCTCGCCGACGTGCGGCGCCGCCGACGTGGCGCCACCGTGCTCGTCGCGCGGGACGGTGACGCCGTCGTCGGCTGCGTGACGCTTGTGACCGACGCCTCGTCGCCGTGGGCGGAGCTGGTCGAGCCGGGCGAGTCGGCGATCCGCATGCTGGCGGTCGCCCCGGGCTCCCAGGGCAGCGGGTGGGTCGTCTGCTCGTCGAGGCCTGCCTCGAGCGGGCGGCGGCGAACGGCTCTGCCGCCGTCGTCCTGCACTCCACCCCGTGGATGACCGTGGCGCATCACCTCTACGAGCGGACCGGGTTCGCCCGCCTCCCCGAGCGGGACTTCTTCCCGGTCCCGGAGGTGCCGCTCATGGCCTTCCAGCTGTCGCTTCCCCCCGCACGCGCCGCACGCCGTCCCGAGAGGCGTCTCTAGGGTGGTCGGGGCTCCCCGGCGCGCCGGGACCGACAGGGCGCCCGCGAGCAAGGGAGGCGACGACCGATGGAGTATGCACGGCTCGGCCACACGGGGCTCGAGGTATCGAGGATCTGCCTCGGCTGCATGAGCTTCGGCGACCCCGGCCGCGGGAACCACTCCTGGACCATCGGGGAGGACGCCGCCCGCCCGATCATCCGGCAGGCGCTCGAGGCCGGGATCAACTTCTTCGACACCGCCAACGTCTACTCGGGGGGCTCGAGCGAGGAGATCGTCGGGAGGGCGCTCTCGAGCTTCGCCCGGCGCGACGAGATCGTCCTGGCGACCAAGGTGCACGGCCGCATGCGCGAGGGGCCGAACGGCCAGGGCCTCTCCCGCAAGGCGATCCTGTCCGAGATCGACCACAGCCTGCGCCGATTGGGTACCGATCACGTCGACCTGTACCAGATCCACCGTTTCGACCCCCGCACGCCGATCGAGGAGACGGTGGAGGCCCTGCACGACGTCGTGAAGGCCGGCAAGGCGCGCTACGTCGGGGCGTCGTCGATGTACGCCTGGCAGTTCCAGAAGATGCTGCACGTCGCCGAGCAGCACGGCTTTACCCGCTTTGTCTCGATGCAGGACCACTACAACCTCCTCTACCGTGAGGAGGAGCGGGAGATGCTGCCGCTGTGCTCGTCCGAGGGCATCGGGGTGATCCCCTGGAGCCCGCTCGCCCGGGGGCGTCTCACGAGGTCGTGGGAGGAGACGACCCAGCGGAGCGAGACCGACGAGTTCGGCAAGCGCCTCTACGGGGAAGGCGACCGCGCCGTCGTCGAGAAGGTCGCCGCCATCGCCGAGCGCCGTGGTGTGAGCCGGGCGGAGGTGGCGCTCGCCTGGCTGCTCTCCAAGCCGGTCGTGACGGCGCCCATCATCGGGGTCACCAAGCCGGAGCAGCTCGAGGCCGGCCTCGCCGCCGCCTCGCTCGAGCTCGACCCTTCAGAGGTGGCCGAGCTCGAGGCGCCCTACGAACCCCACGCCATCGCCGGGCACTGACGAGCGGCGTCAGGTCTCCCGGCGCTGCTCGAGCCCGTCGAGCAGGCACTGCAGCCCGACGGCGAACTGCCTCGGGGTGGTGAACGAGGAGAGCTGCCTCGCGACGGCGTCGGTCGTCTCCCGGGGGACCCAGCGCTCTCTCGAGGCCTCGAGGGCGGCGAATCCGATGGTGTAGGTCTGGATGGTGGCGAACGCCCGGCGCGCCGCCCGAGGGGTGAACCCCGCCTGGCGGAGGGAGTCGATCATCGCCTCCATCCTCGCGACCGCGTTGGG
>JAKACF010000409.1 GCA_021821585.1 Actinomycetes bacterium | reverse complement strand
CCATCGCCCGCATGATTCCGTGGGAGACCTTGAAGGCCGGGTTGATCGAGCTGTAGGGATCCTGGAAGACCATCGGCACCTCGCCCCGGTAGGCAAGGCGGTCGGGGCGGCGGCGGATGGACGACAGCGGGCGGCCGGCGAAGGTGACCTCGCCGGCGGTCGGCTCGTAGACCATGGCGAGCAGCCGGGCGACGGTGCTCTTGCCGCTCCCGCTCTCGCCGACGAGCGCGACGACCTCCCGCTCGCCGATGGCGAAGCTGACGTCGTCGACGGCGTGCAGCGCCCGCTTGGAGACGACGCCGCCGAGGCCGAAGTGCCGGGTCAGCCCCCTCACCTCCAACAGCGGGGCGGAACCCTCCCCGTCGCGTGCGAGGGTGACCTCGGCGGGGAGGTCGCGCGAGCTCCGGCCGGCGAGGCTCCCGGTCCCGCCGTTGCCGTCCCGGTAGAGCAGGCAGCGCACGAGGCCGTCGCCGCGCCCGTAGAGCGCCGGCCGGGTCGTGGCGCACTCGGCCATGGCGTCGGCGCATCGGGGCTCGAAGCGGCAGCCCGGCGGGGGCGAGGCGAGGTTGGGCGGGGAACCGGCGATCCCCGTGAGCGGGACCTTCTCCCCCCGGATGGAGGGGAAGGCCTCGAGCAGCCCGCGGGAGTACGGGTGCAGCGGCCTGGCGAAGACCTCGGCCGTCGTCCCGAGCTCGGCCAGCTCCCCGGCGTACATCACCATGAGGCGGTCGGAGAACTGCCGGATGAGCGAGACGTCGTGGGTGACGAAGATGACGGCGAAGCCGAGACGCTCCTGCAGCTCTTTGATCTGGCGCATGAGCGAGCGCTGGGCGACGACGTCGAGGGCGGAGGTCGGCTCGTCCATGATGACGAGCTGTGGGGTGAACAGCAGCGCCATGGCGATCATCGAGCGCTGGCGCATCCCGCCCGACAGCTGGTGGGGGTAGCTGCCCAGGTGGATGGGGTCGATCGAGACGAGCCGGAGCACCTCGGCCGAGCGCTCGGCGATCTCGGCGTCGGACATGTCCGAGTGCGCCCGGCAGGCGTCGCGCATCTGCTCGGCGACGGTCATGACCGGGTTGAGGGCGTTCATGGCGCTCTGCATGACGACCGAGTAGTCCCGCCAGCGGATGTGGCGGAGGCGCTTCTCGCTCAGGTCGACCATCTCCTGGCCACGGAACGAGACGCTCCCGCCGACGATCCCCGCCGGCGGGCTGAGCAGCCGGGCGATGGCGAACAGCAGCGTCGACTTGCCGCAGCCCGACTCCCCGACGACGGCGAGGAACTCTCCCGGGCCGAGGTCGAGGTCGACCCGGTCGACGGCGACGACGGGCCCTTCGTCGGTGGCGTAGGCGACCGTCAGCTGGCGGACCTCGAGCAGCCGGCCGGAGGCGGCCCCGGCGCCGGAGGTGAGGAGGGAGGGGGCCATCGCCTCAGCCATCGCTGCTCCTCTGCTCGGGGCGCCCGGTGCCGCCGCCGGGAGAGGCGGCGGCGAGGGAGAGGTCGGACTCCGAGACGAACGGCGCCCTGCCGATGCGGCGCACGGGCCGCAGTGCGGGGTTCGAGATCTCGTCGAAGGCGTAGTTCATGAGGGCGAAGCCGGCCCCGAGGAGGGCCACGAAGACGCCGGGCATGATCGCCCACAGCGGCATCCCGGCACTGAGCGCCTCGTTGTTCTGGGCCCAGTAGAGCATCGTCCCCCAGCTCATGGCGTTCGGGTTGCCGAGGCCGACGAACTGCAGCCCGGCAGCCGTCAGCACGGCGTAGACGGCCGAGCCGAGGAAGGTGGCGACGATGAGGGAGGTGAGCGTCGGCATGATCTCGGTGAGGATGATGTAGCTGCTCGTCTCCCCCCGCACCCTGGCCGCCTCGAGGAACTCCCGCTTGCGCAGCGAGAGGACCTGGGAGCGCAGCTGGCGGGCGCCGTAGGACCAGCCGAGGGCGCCGAGCACGATGATGATGTCGAGCGTCCCGGCACCCTTCAGGTAGGCGGCGATCACGATGATGAGCGGGAAGACCGGGATCACGAGCAGGACGTCGGTGACGAGCGAGAGGACCCCGTCCGCCACCCCGCCGAGGTAGGCCGAGGTGACCCCGATCAGGACCGAGAGCGTCGTGGCGAGCCCGCCGGCTGCGAAGGCGATGATGAGCGACTGGCGCGTCCCCCAGATGAGCTGGGAGTAGATGTCCTGGCCCTGGGAGGTCGTCCCGAGCCAGTGGGTGCCCGAGGGGCCGAGCCCGGGCGAGAAGGCGAGGGCGCTCGGGTTGTAGGGGGCGATCTGGCCCGGGAAGACGGCGAGGACGAGGAAGAACAGCAGGATGAGGGCGCCGGCGGTCGCCTTGCGGTTGTGGCGGACGGCGGCGACGAGCTTGAAGCGCGATCGCCCCGGGGCGCGGCGGCGCCTCGGGGACGGCGGGGCGCCCGCCGGGCGGGTCCCCGGCTCGACGAGCGCCGCGACGGCCGGGACGCGAGCGGCGGCGGCCCGCAGCCGGCCGGCGGGCGCGGCCCCGTCGTCGATCGGTCGGTCGGTGGCCACGTGCCTATCCGAGCTCTCGGGTCCGCGGGTCGAGCACGGCGGTGATGACGTCGGCCGCCAGCACGCTCACGAGCACGGCGACGGTGATGAGGAGGAAGAGCGCCTGCATGAGCGGGTAGTCGTGGCCGTTGACGGCGTCGAGGAGCATGTAGCCGACCCCGGGATAGTTGAAGACGTACTC
>JAKACF010000408.1 GCA_021821585.1 Actinomycetes bacterium | reverse complement strand
CCTCGGTGCCTTCTAGTCGGCGATCTTCGTCTACGGGATCGCCCTCACCTACGGCGCCACCGGGTCGACGAACCTCGCCCAGATCGCCGGCTACCTCGCCACCAACGTGAGCACGAGCAACGGGCTCCTGCTCGCCGGCGCCGGGCTGCTGCTCGTCGGCTTCCTGTTCAAGGTGGCCGCCGTCCCGTTCCACATGTGGACGCCCGACGTCTACCAGGGCGCCCCCACGCCGGCGACCGGCTTCATGGCCGCCATCGCCAAGGTCGGCGGTTTTGCCGCCCTGCTCCGGGTCTTCTTCTCGAGCTTCCACTCCCTCGAGGCGAGCTGGCAGCCGATCCTGTGGGTGGTCGCCGTCCTCACCCTCGTTACCGGTGCCGTCCTCGGTCTCGTGCAGCGGGACGTGAAGCGCATGCTCGCCTACTCGTCCATCAACCACGCCGGCTTCATCCTGCTCGGGCTGCAGGCGGCGTCGCGCGAGGGGATGTCGGCCAGCCTGTACTACGTCTTCGTCTACGCCTTCCTCGTCCTCGGCAGCTTCGCCGTCATCACCGTCGTCGGCGGGCGGGGCGACGCGGACCACGCCATCGAGTCCTACCGGGGCCTCGCGCGGCGCCGGCCCCTGCTCGGCTTCGGCTTCGCCGTCCTGCTCCTCGCCCAGGCGGGCGCGCCCTTCACGACGGGCTTCCTCGGGAAGCTCTACGTCGTCGAGGCTGCCGTCCGCTCGCACTCCTACGCGCTGGCGGTCATCGCCATGCTGACGGGTGCCATCGCGGCGGCCTTCTACCTGCGGGTGGTCTTCGTCATGTACGCCCTTCCCGTGGGCGAGCCCGTGGCCGAGCCTGCCGCCGTGGCGCTCCCGGGCGGTGGGGCGCTCCCGGCTGGGATCGAGGCCGCCGCCGTGGCAGTCCCGGTGGGCGAGGCCGGCGGCGGGGTGCTCGTGGCGGCTCCGCCCGAGGCGCCCGCCGGCGAGGCGACCGGAGCGGGCCGGGCCCTCCGCCTGCGGGCGGCGTCGCTCGGCATCGCTCCCTCGACGCTGGCGGGCATCGCCGTCACCGTGCTGTTCACCCTCGCCCTCGGCATCTGGCCGGCTCCGCTGTTCTCCTTCGCCCACGCTGCCGGTCTGCTCTTTTGACCCGTCGCCGGTAGGCGCAGCGAGGTGGGGACTCGCGCCCCCTCGCCGAGCGTGCAGATCTCGTTGCCCTCCGGGTCGCGGAGCACCACGAGGCGCTGAGCGGGATGTCGGGCTGGACGCCGGCTCCCGCAGCCACAAGCCGTTCGCTCTCCTGTTCGAGATTGTCGCAGGCGAGGTCGAGGTGCAGTCGGTTCTTCACCACCTCGTCCGCGGCCACGATCAGGAGCCACAGTCGTGGTCCGGGGCCATCTGACTCGGCCAGCGCAGTCGGATCGTTCATCGGGGTCGTCGATTCCCGCTCCTCGCAGACGGGACAGCTCCGCCACGTCGTACGGGGCCACCTCGCGTAGCTCTGCAGCGCCACGGCCGCGGAGAGAGCGCGCGTGCCCCGGGGAGACAGCGACATCGAGCCGTTTCGCGTGCCACACCGCCACACCGGTGAGGTCAGCCGCAGCCGCCGCCTCGGGGTCGGCGATCGTCGTCTTCTTCCACCGCCGCCGGCAGCGCCCGACGAGGCCGAGGCGGGCCGTGAGACGGGCCACGCGCTTCGTTCACCTCGGCCTCGAACTCCTTCGTGAACGACCGGCGGGATCGGGGCCTCTTCTCCGCCATCGTCTCCAGGATGGACGTCCTCTCCGGGGCGGTGCCCCTGATCGTGGACGTCCGTCAGAGCGGGTCGGGCCCACCCTGCCCTCGGCATGGGCCACGAGACTCTCAGCCAGCGGTCTGAAGATGAAGCGATGGAACGGGGCGACGGTCAGCCAGTACAGCCGTCCAGAGAGACCCTTCGGCCTGAAGAGCGCCCGCTGCACGAGGTAGCGTGACTCGCCATCGCCTTCGATCGACCACTCGAGCCAGGCGTCGCCCGGCAGACGCATCTCTGCCCTCAGCCGGAGAAGGTGGTTCGGCTCGAGCGCCTCGACCCGCCAGAAGTCAACGACGTCGCCGACTCGTAGCTCGGTCGGGTGACGCCTACCTCGGCGCATGCCGACACCACCGGCCAGCAGGTCCACCAAGCCGCGAATCGCCCACAAACCATTGCCGACGAGCCAGCCTCGGTCACCCCCGAGGGCGCACACCTCGGCGTACAGTTGCTCGGCCGACGCCGTCGATGCCACCCGCTGCCTGTCGATGAGCACCTTGGCACCCGACCATTCGGGATCGGTGGGGATGGGATCGGCCGGGGAGCGACCATAGAGCTCGGCATCGGTCCAGCGCCCCTCGACCTCGAACTCCCGCAGGTGGCGCAGCGACTGGGAGATCGCCTCCCGGCATCCGATCGGCGCCAGAGTGACGACGTCCTCGATCGAGTGGTTCTTGACGACGACCTCGTTGATGAGGCTGTCGATGAGTGGGCGGGCGAGGTGCGAGGGGATGGAGGTGACGAGGCCGACCCACAGCGACGAGAGCCGAGGCGTCAGGACCGGCACAGGCAGTATGAGCCGTCTTCTCAGGCCGGCGACCGAAGCGTAGATCTGCATGAGCTGCCGGTACGTGAGAACGTCGGGGCCGCCGATTTCGAAGGTCCTTCCGTATGCCTTCGGGTTGCCGAGGACGCCGACGAGGTAGGCGAGCACGTCGGTGACGGCGAT
>JAKACF010000407.1 GCA_021821585.1 Actinomycetes bacterium | reverse complement strand
CCGGCTGGCGAGCGCACGCGCCGGTACGCTCTCCTACGGCCAGCGGAAGCTGCTGGAGCTCGCCTACGTCCTCGTGGCGGACCCTGCGGTCATCCTGCTCGACGAGCCGGCCGGTGGCGTCAACCCCACCCTCATCAACCAGATCCGTGACCGCATCACCGAGCTCAACGGGCAGGGCAAGACGTTCCTTGTCATCGAGCACAACATGGAATTCGTCATGAGCCTCAGCCACCAGGTGACCTGCATGCACCAAGGAACCCCCATCATCACCGGACCGCCGGAGGTGGTGCAGAGCGACCACCGCGTGCTCGACGCCTATCTCGGCGGGGCGGACGAGGAGGAGGAAGATGACGTCGCTGTCGGCTGAGCAGGCGACCCGCCCGGCCCCGGCCGGCGCCGAGGCGCTCCTCCGACTGTCCGGCGTCGTCGCCGGCTATGGCGGTGGTGACGTGCTGAAGGGGGTGGACTTCGAGGTCCCGCCCGGGAGCATCACCTGCATCGTCGGGCCGAACGGGGCCGGGAAGTCGACCCTGCTCGCCACGGTGAGCGGGCTGCTCCGGCCGCGCCAGGGAAGGATCGAGTTCCGGGGAAGGGACCTCGTCGGGACGAGCCCGAAGGGGATCCTCGAGCAGGGCATCGTGCAGGTCCCCCAGAACCACAGCCTGTTCCGGGAGATGACCGTCCGGGAGAACGTGGAGATGGGGGCCTTCCTCGTCCGGGACCGGGCCGTCGTGCGCCGGCGGCTCGACGAGATCGTCGAGCAGTTCCCGGTGATCGCCGAGCGGGGAAAGGACAAGGCCGGCGCCCTCTCGGGCGGCCAGCAGCGGCTCGTGGAGTTCGCCCGCTGCCTCATGCTCGACCCGAAGATCGTGGTGCTCGACGAGCCGTCCATGGGCCTCGACCCGAAGACGCTCCGGGCCGTGTTCGCCACCGTGCGCCTGATGCACGAGCAGGGGCGGACCATCCTGCTCGTCGAGCAGAACGCACGCGCCGGGCTGAAGCTGGCGACGCACGGCGTGGTGCTCGAGAATGGGCGCGTGCGCTTCACCGGCACCGGTCAGGAGGTCCTGCGGCATCCCGAGATCGGTGCCCTCTTCCTCGGCGGCGCCGCAAGGTCCGAGCCCGCCTCGCCGGCCCGGCAGGAGACGACAGGGGAGATGAACCGTGACTGAGCGCCCCCCCACCCTGCTCCCGGCCCCCGGGCGCATGGCGGTCGACTTCGAGGAGCGTGTGGACTTCCACCGCCTGCGCGAGTACCGGCTGGCCCGCACCCGTGCTGCCCTCGAGGCATCGGAGCTCGGGGCGCTGCTCTGCTTCGACGTCAACAACGTCCGGTACACGACCTCGACCCAGATCGGCGAGTGGGTACGCGACAAGGTGGCCCGGTACTCCCTCCTTGCCCGCGGCGGCGAGCCGATGCTCTGGGACTTCGGCTCTGCGGCCAAGCACCACCGCCTCTACGCCCCCTGGCTCGAGCCCTCGAACTCACGGGCCGGGATGCTCGGGCTGCGGGGCTCGGTGGCTCCCGACGCCGGGCTGATGGATGCCGCGGCCATCGAGGTCAAGTCCCTGCTCGACGACGCCGGCGTCGGCGACGCCCCGGTCGGGGTCGACCTGGTCGAGGTCCCCATGCTGCGCGCCCTCGAGCGGGCGGGCATCGACGTGCGCGACGGCCAGCAGGTGATGCTCGACGCCCGCCAGATCAAGTCGCACGACGAGCTGCTCCTGCTCTCGATGTCGGCGGCGATGGTGGACGGCTGCTACCAGGTGATCAGCGACATGCTGAAGCCGGGCGTGCGCGAGAGCGAGGTGGTTGCGGTCGCCAACGAGTACCTCTACCGCCAGGGCTCCGACGACGTCGAGGCGATCAACGCCGTCTCCGGCGAGCGGTGCAGCCCCCATCCCCACAACTTCTCGGACCGCCTGATCCGTCCGGGCGACCAGGCCTTCTTCGACATCATCCAGTCCTTCAACGGGTACCGGACCTGCTACTACCGCACCTTCAACGTCGGCCGGGCGACCCCCGCCCAGCACGACGCCTACAAGCGGGCCCGGGAGTGGATCGACGCGGCGATCGACCTCGTGAAGCCCGGGGCGACCACCGACCAGCTGGCCCGGGTCTGGCCTCGCGCCGACGAGTTCGGCTTCGACGACGAGATGGAGGCGTTCGGCCTCCAGTTCGGCCACGGCCTCGGGCTGGCGCTGCACGAGCGGCCGATCATCTCCCGGCTCAACAGCCTCGAGCATCCGGTGGAGCTGCAGGAGGGGATGGTGTTCGCCCTCGAGACCTACTGCCCTGCGGCCGACGGCTACTCGGCGGCGCGCATCGAGGAGGAGATCGTCGTCACGGCGGACGGGCCACGGGTCATCACGCTCTTCCCCGCCCAGGAGCTGTTCGTCGCCAACGCCTACTGATGTCGGGCGACCGCTCGTGGCGCGCCGGGCGCGCAGAGGAGGCAGGATGACCATCTCGAAACCGTTGCAGGCCGACCTGGAGTTCCCCACCCCCCCACCCCCCACCCCCCCCCGAGGTCCGCCTCGCCCTCTACCGCTCGATGCTCGAGATGCGCGTGTTCGAGAAGCGCGCGCACGACCTGTTCCTGTCGGGGCTCGTGAAGGGGACGAGCCACCTCGGCCTCGGCCAGGAGGCCGTGGCGGCGGGCTTCGGCGCGGCGATGCGTCGCGACGACTACACCTTTGCCACCTACCGCGGCCACAACCACACCCT
>JAKACF010000406.1 GCA_021821585.1 Actinomycetes bacterium | reverse complement strand
AAGCGGAGCCCGACAAGGTGGTGACCGAGCGCGTGGCGGTCGCGCTCGATCCTGGCGACGACCTCGCGGGCTGGGCGCGGCTCTCGTGGTTCGAGCGCCAGGGTGGACCTGTCTCGGTCGGTACGGCGGGTCGCCGAGACGTCGACGTCGTCCTGCGGACGCTTTCGGACTACGCCTGGGACTGGGCGCGGCCGGCGCCGCCCGACGACGACACCGTCGTCGAGATCGACCCGAGGCTCATCCGCCGGGTCGGCCGGGGCGGGGCGCTCATCGACGCACAGCTTGCCGACCCGAACGCGCGCGCAGTGGACCACCAGGTCGTCTACAGCGAGGGCGACCCTCCCGGCTTCGTGGCAGAGCACGCCGGTCGTCTTGGCACGCGCCCCTTCGCTCGCCAGACCGGACTGCCCATCCGGGTCGCCGAACGCGCAGCACTCGGTCGCCCGATCTCCAAGGCGAACGTGGAGAAGGCCGTCCTGGCCCTTACCAGGGGGCCCGGAGCGGGCCCGCGGTTGTGCGCGCTCGACGGCTGCGAGCGACCGGTGACCCGCCCCAATGCCCGCTTCTGTTCGAAGGCCCACCGGGATGCTGCCTACCGACAGCGCCGAGCAGGAAAGCGACCCGACGCGATGCCGGTGTGCGTGTCGTGCGGCGCGCTCATGCTCGGAGCCGCCGACACCGGAACTGGGCTCTGCGTCGACTGCGTCGAGACGTCGTGACCGCGCTCGCCGACGTCGACCGCGTCTTCCAGAAGACCTTGCACATGCCCGACCTCGGCGCCCTCCACGTGGTCTTGGCCACGGTCGCCGCTAACCGGATGGCGGGCGAGCCGGTCTGGCTGCTCGTGATCGGTCCACCCTCGTCGGCCAAGACCGAGACGGTAGAGACGCTCTGCGACCTCGAAGAGACGATCACCTTGTCGACGACGACGAAGGCAGGGCTCCTCAGTGGCTCGACCGAGCACGGGGGGACGGGCGGCGTCCTTTTCGAGGGCGGCGAGCGGTTCTTGCTCGTGATCAAGGACTTCACGACGATCGTCGCTGAGCACGCGAGCACGCGGGCCGAGGTGCTCGCCATCATGCGGGAGATCTTCGACGGTCGGGTCGAGCGGGCGGTCGGATCAGGCGGCGGACGGCGCCTCAAGTGGCGGGGGCATGCGGGCTGCATCGCCTGTGCGACTGAGGCCGTCGACACGGTCGAAATGGCGAACTTCGGGGAGCGCTGGGTCCGCTACCGGCTTCCGGAGTCGGGTGACGACGACCGGCTCCTGACCGGGGTCGTGGCCTTGGAGAACCTCGGCCACCAGCGCGAGCAGCGCGAGGAGCGGGTCAAGGTCGTGTCCTCCTTCTTCTCTTGCCTCACCTTGCCCGAGCGTCCGCCGACGCTTTTGACCGACGAAGAGGACCGCCTCATCCTGCTCGCAGACCTTGGGACCCGCTGTCGCAGCGGCGTCGTCTGGGGCGGCGGTCACCACGACGAGATCATCCAGGTCCCAAAGGCAGAGGAGGTCCCCCGTCTCGTCGGCGAGCTGGGCCAGCTCTCGGCCGGCCTTGTGCTCATCGGAGTCGACGACGCCGAGCGCTGGCGTCTTCTGACCAAGTGCGCGCTGGACGGCATGGCGTCGCTCCGGCGCACGGTGATCGACGTCTTGTTGGCCGCGCCACTCGACGCTGCGACGGCGACGGTCGCAGGACGCTGCCGACTTCCCCAGACCACCGTGCGACGTCACCTTCAAGAGCTCGTGGCCCTCGGCCTCGCAGAGCTCTCCGGCGAGAGGCCCGAGCGCTGGCGGGTCGCCGAGTGGCTCGTCGAGCGATGGGCCGAGGTGGTCCGATGACCAGCGGGGCCGACCGCTACCAGCTCCTCCCCGACCTGCGCCCCGCCGAGTACGAGGCGCTGAAGGCCGACATCGCGGCCAACGGCGTGCGGGTCCCCGTCGTCATCACAGCAGCAACCGGCACGGTGATCGACGGCCACCACCGGATCAGAGCCGTCGAGGAGCTGCGGTCAGAGGGGAGGAAGGTCGCCGACTTCCCCCGCCAGGTGGTCCGTTTTTCGAGCGACGAGGAGCGGGTGGGCTTCGTGCTCGCGGTCAACCTGTTCCGGCGCAGCCTCACGAGGCCAGAGCGCCGGGACCTGGTCGCGAGCCTGCGGACCAAGGGCTGGAGCCTCCGGCGGATCGCAGAGGCCCTGGGCGTCCACCACGAGACGGTCCGCGACGACCTTTCGATTGTCGGAAATCCGACAATCCCAGGGCGCGTCGAGCGCAAGGGCGGGGGCACCTACCCCGCCAAGCGGCCGCCCTCCCTCTTCGTCGCCAACCGAAGGGACGCAGAGCGCGCCCGGAGCGCGCTCGGCGCGCTGCCCCCGGGGACCGCGCCCACGAGCCTCCTTCGGGCAGAAGAGCGGGCGAGGCTCGCCCGCTACGCCGCGCAGAGGCGCGAGGCGGCAGACGTCGCGGCGCGCATCGCCGGGACGTCCTACGAGCTTCGAGTGGGGGACCTGCGAGAGGTGTGGGCCGACGTCTGCGACGGGACCATCGACTGTGCGGTCGTGGACCCGCCGTACTCCGAGGAGTTCGTCTTCCTCTACGAGGACTTGGGCACGCTGCTCGCTCGGGTGCTCAGGCCCGGACGCCTGGCCGCCGTCTACTGCGGCCATCTGCACCTCGACGAGGAGCTGCGTCTCCTCACCGAGGGGGGACTGTCCTATGTCTGGCACGGGGTGAA
>JAKACF010000405.1 GCA_021821585.1 Actinomycetes bacterium | reverse complement strand
CGGATCGCTCACCTCGCCCACGATCGGCGTGGTGACAGGCGGCCTCAGCGTCGTCGCCGGTGCGCTCGCCATCGGCTGGGGCATCCCGGCCTTCGTCGGCTTCAGGCGTCCCGGCTCTGAGGAGGGGGCGCTCCTCGTGCCCGTCCCCGGAGAGGTCGAGGGCAAGGCATGAGCGGACCGGCCGTCGTGGCCCGCCGGGAGGCGGGAGCCCTCCGGCGGCACCGGGACTTCAACCTGCTCTGGGGAGGCGAGAGCGTGAGCGAGCTCGGCAGCCAGGTGAGCATGCTCGCCCTCCCGATCGTCGCCGTCCGCTCGCTCGGTGCAACCGCCTTCGAGGTCGGTGTCCTCACCGCCCTGTCGACGGCCTCGTTCCTCCTCGTCGGGCTGCCCGCAGGAGCCATCGTCGACCGCCTCGCCCGGCGGCCCGTCATGATCCTCGCCGACGCCGTCCGGCTCGCCGCCCTGGCGAGCGTCCCGCTCGCCTACCTCGCCGGCGCCCTCGTGCTCGCCCAGCTCTACGCCGTGGCGTTCGTAGTCGGGCTCCTGACCGTCTTCTTCGACGTCGCCTACCAGTCCTACCTCCCGTCGCTCGTCGGCACCGCCCACCTCGTCGAGGGCAACGCCAAGCTGGCCGGGACCGCCCAGGTGGCCCAGGTGGCGGGGCCGAGTCTGGCAGGGGGCCTCGTCCAGGTGATCGGCGGGGCGCTGGCGGTGTCGGTCGACGCCGCCAGCTACGGGGTCTCGGCCCTTGCGGTCACGCTCATCGGATCCCGCGAGCCGGCCCCCGTCCGGGTGGGCGACCGTCGCCTGTGGCGGGAGGTCGGCGAGGGTCTCCGCTTCGTCTTCGGGCATCCGGTGCTCCGGGCGGTGGCCGCCACGACGGCGACCGCCAACCTGTTCGGCTCGATGATCGTGGCGGTGGAGGTCGTCTTCCTCGTGAGGGTGGTGCACGTCTCGCCCGGCGTGATCGGCCTCCTGTTCGCTGCCGGCGGCGTCGGCGGCGTGCTGGGCGCCGTCGCCGCCGGGCGGATCTCGGCATGGATCGGCGCCTCCCGGGCGACCATCGCCGGCATCCTCGTCACCTCCGGCGCCCTACTCCTCCCGCTCACGACGCGAGGCGCGGGCGAGGCATTCTTCGCCGGCGGCTTGTTTCTGTTCGGCCTCGGCTCGGTCGTCTACAACGTCAACCAGGTGAGCTTCCGCCAGCGCCTCTGCCCGCCGAGGCTGCTCGGCCGGATGAACGCCACCATGCGGTTCGTCGTCTGGGGCGTGATGCCGATCGGAGCCCTCGCCGGCGGCGGGATCGCCACGGCGCTCGGCCTCCGCCCGACGCTCTGGCTCGGGGCGGCCGGGAGCACTCTCTCGGTCGTCTGGCTCCTGTGCTCCCCGCTGCGGTCGACCCGCGACTTCCCCGCCGAGGAGGCATGGGAGATGGAGAGGCAGGCGTCGCCCCTGTAGCCGAGCCGGCTCAGCTCGTGGCCAGGTGCTCCTCGAACCACTCGAGGATGAGCTCGGCGCGCTGGACCCGATGGCGGGGGCTGCCGGCTCTCGAGAGCTCGTGGCTCTCGGCCGGGAAGCGGACGAAGACGGGCTCACGACCGAGCAGGCGGAGGGCGACGAAGAGCTCCTCGGCCTGGATGATCGGGCAGCGGAGGTCCTCCTCGGAGTGAAGGATCAGCACCGGCGTCGTCATCTCGTCGACGAAGGAGATCGGCGAGTGCGAGAGGTAGGCCCCCGGATCGTCGAGATGGCTGGCTCCGATGTAGCCCCTGAACGAGGTGGCGATGTCAGAGTTGAACTCGAGCGTCAAGAGGTTGTTGCACGCCCGTTCCGAGCAGGCCGCCTTGAAGCGGTCGCTGTGTCCGATCACCCAGGAGGTCATGTAGCCGCCGTAGGAGCCACCGAGGATGCCGAGGCGGTCGGGGTCGATCCACTCGAAGCGCCGGCACGCCTCGTCGATGCACGCCATGACGTCCTCGTAGTCGACCCCGCCCCATCCAGAGCCGGGGTCGGTCGCGCAGCCCGGCCAGCGGACCGCCCGCCCCCAGGCCTCGCTGTAGCCGGAGCTGCCCCGCGGGTTGCAGTAGACGACGCCGAACCCGGCGGCTGCCTGCAGCTGGAACTCGTCGAAGAAGCGGTTGCCGTACTGGGTGAACGGGCCGCCGTGGACGTTGAGCAGCGTCGGCACGCGCCCGCCGGCCTCGAGGGCGACCGGAGGCATGGCCCAGCACGGGACCTCGGTGCCGTCCGCCGAGCGGGCCGTGAAGGCGACCGGCTCGCTGAGCGCGACCCGCGAGGCGAACGGCCCTGTCAGGTCGGTGAGCGGGCGCTCGTCGCCGCCCGCCTCGAGGGGGCGCACCACCAGCTCGGGGAGCCGCGTCGGCGAGGTCACCGCCATCGCCAGCACGCCGGCGGCGGTGTCCCACCCGCCGACCCAGCGCTCGCCGTCGACGACCGGTTCGAACTTGCCGCTGCCGTCGAGCGGGAAGGAGTAGAGGTGGATGTTGCCGGCGTCCTCCACTCCCGACAGGACGCGGTCGCCGATCCAGACCGGGGGACGGACCGAGCCGTAGGGGCCGCAGTTGCGGTCGAGGTCGCCGGTGAGGTCGACGTGCCGGCCGCTCTCGAGATCGAGCACCCCGAGACGCAGGTGGCGGGGCGAGTCGTACGGGGTGGGGTCGACGAGATAGGCGACCCTGCCACCGTCGGGCGAGAAGGAGGGGTACGCG
>JAKACF010000404.1 GCA_021821585.1 Actinomycetes bacterium | reverse complement strand
GAGGCCTGCGTGTTCACCTACTGAGTAGTCCGGCCGTTTCCGGACACTGATTCCGGACGATCCCGGACACCTGTTCCGGACGATCTCGGACACCGATTCCGGGCGAAGGCGGACACCTTCCGCACCCGGCCCCCGGCGACGCCTCATCCACCACGAGAGGCACCCGCCCTCCTTTACTTCGTGCAGGACAGCACGGCGAAGGAGGACGGGATGCCAGGAAAGAGGCTAACCATGCGAAAGATCAGGGAAGCCCTGCGCCTGAGGGCAGCAGGATTCGGCAAGCGGGAGATCGCAGCGAGCATCGCAGCGGGCAAGAGCACCGTCTACGAGATGCTCGCGAGAGCCGAGGCGCTCGGGCTCACCTGGCCGCTCCCCGACGACCTCGATGACGAACGACTCGAGGAGATGCTCTACCCGCCTCCGAGCGCAGCGGGCGCCGCAGCGAGGCCGGTTCCGGACTGGCGGACGGTGCACCGGGAGCTGAAGCGCCGTGACCATCACGTGACGCTCCGGCTGATCTGGCTCGAGTGGAGGGAGGGGCACCCCGACGGTTACGGCTACAGCCAGTTCTGCTACCACTACAAGGCCTGGCTGGCGGGACAAGACGTCGTGATGCGCCTCAGCTACCGAGCGGGCGAGCGGTGCTTCGTCGACTTCTCGGGCGACACGATGCAGGTCGTCGACCCCGATAGCGGCGAGGCGAGGAAGGCCGAGATCTTCGTCGCAGTGCTCGGCTGCTCGGGCCTGTTGTACGTCGAGGCGACGCGGGGACAGGACCTACGCTCCTGGCTCGGGGCCCATGAGCACATGTGGGCCTACTACGGCGGCGTCGCCGAGGTCACCGTCCCCGACAACCTGCGCTCGGCCGTCTCGAAGGCCTGCTTCTACGACCCCGAGCTCAACCCGTCCTATGCCGAGCTGGCCGAGCACTTCGGCACCGTCGTGCTGCCGA
Source organism: Actinomycetes bacterium (assembly GCA_021821585.1). Classification (GTDB taxonomy): domain Bacteria; phylum Actinomycetota; class Acidimicrobiia; order Acidimicrobiales; family Bog-793; genus JAKACF01. The sequence goes on along the minus strand of JAKACF010000404.1, from coordinate 1,795 downwards.
CGCGCACGGCCCGGCCCCGGGACAAGGCTGCCGTCGAGGCCGGTGTCCTCGTCTGTGAGAGATGGGTGCTCGCAGCGCTGCGGAACCGCCGCTTCTTCAGCCTGGCCGAGTTGAACGAGGCGATCCGAGCCCGACTCGAGCTCGTCAACACCCGACCGTTCCGGGGTGAGCCGACCAGCCGGCGAGAGCTCTTCTCCGAGCTGGAACGCGACGCGCTCGGGCCCCTGCCGAAGGCCCCCTACACCTTCTCGGAGTGGAAGAACGTCACCGTCAACATCGACTACCACGTCGAGGGGCCCGACCGGCGCTACTACTCGGTGCCCTATCGCCTCGTGCACCAGCGCCTCCAGCTGCGAGCAACGGCGAACACCATCGAGGTCTTCCGCTCCGCCCAGCGCGTCGCGAGCCACGCCCGCGAGTACGGACGCCGTCGCTACGTCACCGACCCGGCCCACATGCCCGCCAGCCATCGCGCCCACGCCGAGTGGACGCCGTCCCGGCTCGTCGCCTGGGCGAGGACGATCTCCCCCGATGCCGGCACGCTCGCCGAGAAGCTGCTCGAGTCCCGTCCGCATCCCGAGCACGCCTACAGATCCTGTCTCGGGCTCATGTCCCTCACCCGCCGCTACGGCACGGATCGCGTCGGGGCTGCGTGCACCCGGGCGCTTCGCTGTGGGGCGATCTCGTACAGCTCGGTCAAGTCGATCCTCGCCGAGGGCCTCGACCAGGTGCCGCTCCACGAGGCCGAACAGCTGCCCTCCCCGCCCGAGCACGAGAACCTTCGCGGTGCGCGCTACTACGCCGAGGAGGCGTGATGCTCGTCCACCAGACGATCGGGAAGCTGGAGGCACTCGGACTCGCCGCCATGGCCGCCGGGCTCGCCGAGCAGCTGGAGGCTCCCGGGACCTACGACGCGCTCAGCTTCGCAGACCGCCTCGGGCTGCTCGTCGACCGGGAGTCCGATGCCCGGGACTCCCGCCGGATCGCCACGCGCACGAAGGCTGCCAAGCTGCGCCACCAGGCGGTGATCGAAGACGTCGACTTCCGCTCCCCGCGAGGCCTCGACCGCTCGGTCGTGCTCGCCCTCGCCGAGGCTCGCTTCGTCGCGTCCCACCACAACGTCGTGATCACCGGCGCGACCGGCTGTGGGAAGTCCTACCTTGCCTGTGCGCTCGCCCACTCGGCCATCGGCCGCGGCCACACGGCGCTGTACGTCCGCACGCCGAGGCTGCTCGACGATCTCTCGCTCGGGCGAGGAGATGGCCGCTACGGCCGGCTCCTCTCGGGCCTCCAGCGGGTGTCGCTGCTCGTCCTCGACGACTTCTTGCTCACTCCTGCCGGGATCGAGGCCTGCCGCGACCTGCTCGAGGTGATCGAGGACCGCTCCCAGCTGCGCTCGACCATCGTCGTGAGCCAGCTCCCGGTCGACAAGTGGCTGGAGGCGATGGCGGACCCGACGCTCGGCGAGGCGATCGTGGACCGGATCCTGCAGTCCTCGCATCGCATCGCCATGAAGGGGCCCTCGATGCGAAGGCGCCAGCCGGTCGACGCGGAGACGGCCAGCTGACGTGTTGGCTCCTAACATCCGAACGAGGAGGTCGCCGAACGAACCCACCCGAGTGAACGCACCACGGCGTCGCTGGCCGAGTGTCCGGGATCAGCCGGAACGCTTGTCCGGGATCGATCGGAACGGGTGTCCGAGATCACCGGAATGCACACATGCCTCGTCGCGGGCCTCGGCATAGGCCTCGAGCGCCCTGACGGTGCTCGGGTCCAGCGCCAGCTCCCTGTGCTT
>JAKACF010000403.1 GCA_021821585.1 Actinomycetes bacterium | reverse complement strand
GGGTCCCGGCCCGCCAGGACGACGCGCTCGAGGCGCCGGGAGGCGAGCGCCCCCAGCACCTCGAGCCCGATCTCCGAGGTCCCCCCGAGCAGCACCGCCGACTGCGGCATCCCGGTCGCGTCGATCATGCCTCACGCCTTTCTCAGATGGAGCCGCCGGCTCAGGTCGGACTGGAACACACGGGCGGGGTCGAGGTCGTCACAGGCTCGCCGCCAGTCCTCGAGGCGGGGGTACATCTCCGAGACGAGCTCGGGCCGGAGCCGGCCGTCCTTCGCGAAGTAGACGCGTCCGCCGTGCGAGGCGACGAGCTCGTCGAAGCCGTCCAGCAGCTCGCCGAGGCCCGGGACCGACAGCGGCAGGTCGAGCGCCAGCGTCCAGCCCGGGGCGGGGAACGAGAGCGGCGCCGGGTCGGCGGCGCCGAAGCGCTTCAGGACGGCGAGCAGCGACGGGACGCCCCGTGCGCCGAGCGCCTCCACCACCTCGCGCACGACCGCCTCCGCCCCGAAGGGCACGACGAACTGGTACTGGGTGAACCCGGCCGGTCCGTACAGGCGGTTCCAGGAGCCGACGCCGTCGAGAGGGTGGAAGTAGGCGCCGAGCGACTGGAGCTCGCCCGTCCTGCGGCGTGGCGCCTTGCGGAACCAGACCTCGTTGAAGGCGGTGACCGCCAGGGCGGAGGGAAGCCGGAACGGCGGCGTGACCGGCACGCGTGCCACCTGGCGGGGCGAGAAGGAGAGCGGGGCCCCCGCCCGCCGGGGCGCGGCCGCCCGGAGGTCGGCCAGGCCGGCGTGGTTCGCCCGGGTGAGCACGCCCCGGCCGAGCCCCGACCCGCCCTTCAGGCAGTCGATCCAGGCGACCGAGTAGCGGTACTCCTCGTCCCGCTCGCTCATGAGGCTCATGCACTCGTCGAGGTCGGCGCCCCGCTCGGTGTCGACCAGCATGTAGGACGTCTCGATCGGCACGAGCTCGAGCGTGGCGTCGAGGACGACGCCCGTGAGCCCCATCCCGCCGACGGTGGCCCAGAAGCCCGCCCCCTCGCCTGCCGGCGCCAGCAGCCGCTCGCCCGCCGGGGTGGCGAGCCGGATGGAGCGGACCCAGGCGCCGAGAGAGCCGTCGAGGTGATGGTTCTTGCCGTGCACGTCGGCCGCGATGGCACCTCCGAGGGTGACCTGACGGGTCCCGGGCGTCACCGGCACGAAGAACCCCCGGGGGACCGAGAAGCGGAGCAGTCCCTCGACGCTGATCCCCGCCTCGGCCCGGAGGAGCCCGCTCGACTCGTCGAAGCCGAGAACCTGGTCGAGCCCGGTCAGGTCGAGCACCGTCCCCCCGGCGCTCGAGGCGGCATCCCCGTAGGAGCGTCCGAGGCCCCGGGCGAGCACCGGCCCCTGCTCGTCGGCCGCCCTCGCCACGACGGCGGCGGCCTCGCCGGTGGTGGCAGGACACACCACCTCGGCCGAGGAGGCGGGCCTCCCGCCCCAGCCGGCGAGCAGCCGGCGCCCCGACGCGCTCACGCCGCGAAGGTGACGAGCATGAGCAGCAGCCAGGCGGCCCCGAGACCCTGCAGGAGCCGGTCGTGGAGGGCGAGGTCCTCGGGGGCGCCGCCCCGGCCCTCGCCGAGCGCTCGCGACAGCACGAGGACGGCCAGGGCGAAGGGCACGACCGTGGCCAGCATGAACGGCCCGCGCACGCCGCGGGCGGGCATCGAGGCCCAACGCTCGACTGCCCACCCGAAGTAGGCGAGGACGGTGACGCCGGAGGAGACCAGGCGGACCGCCGCCAGGAACTCCTCCCGGTACCACCCGAGCGAGGCCCGGTGTCCGGCGCCACCGTCTCCGAGCACCATGAGCTCGGCCGTCCGCTTGCCCGAGGCGATGAGGAGCGAGCCGGCGCAGGCGACGACGAGGAACCAGGGCGAGATCGGGATGTGCGCCGCCACGCCGCCGGCAACGGCTCTCAGCACGAATCCGGCGGAGATGCAGAACAGCTCGAGCACCGGGACCCGCTTCAGCGCGAGGGAGTAGGCGACGCTGATGGCGGCGTAGCCAGCCACGACCCCGACGAGCGGCGGACTGGCGAGGACGCCCGCCGCCGTCACCGACAGCGCGATCAGGACCGCCCCGATGAGGACGGCGCCGGCCCGGCTCAGCTCGCCGCGGGCGACCGGGCGGAGCCGCTTTCGAGGGTGGCGCCGGTCGGCCTCGGCATCGACGGCGTCGTTCACGAAATAGACGCCCGAGGAGGCGGCGCAGAACACCACGACGGCCGCGGCGGTCCGCCAGAAGGTCACCGGCCGACCGACGACGAAGGCGGCGACCGGGGCGGCGAAGACGATGAGGTTCTTCGCCCACTGGCGGGGGCGGGCCGTGGCGACGGCCGCGCGGACCCGCGACCGTCGGGCAGTCCCACCGGCCTCGCCGGCCACCACCGCCACGTTCTGCCCGGCCTGCCGCACTATCTGCAAGTCTTACCCGCCCGAGCGCGCCGCGCGGCGCCCGGGCGGGCCCGGGTCCACCTCCCAGCCGGCTCCGAGCGATGAAACGGCCCCGGAGGCCGGCGGCGCGGCGCCGTCGCGCTGTAACGTCTCGGGCGGTGAGTCGCCTCCTCGACCACTGGTCCTTCGATCCCTTCCTCGTGCTGTGCGCGTTCGTCCTGGCCGCCCACGAGATCGGGCTGAGGCGCCTCGCCGCCCGCTCGAGCCGCTACCGGGCGGGACGCCGCCGGGCGAGGTCGCTCGCCTTCTACGCCGGTGT
>JAKACF010000402.1 GCA_021821585.1 Actinomycetes bacterium | reverse complement strand
GGGTGATCCTCCTCGAGCAGAACTACCGCTCGACCCAGCGGATCCTCGACGCGGCCAACGCCGTCATCTCGAACAACCTGCTCCGCCAGCCGAAGGACCTGTGGTCCGCCCTCGGCGAGGGCGAGCGGGTGAAGCGCTTCCGGGCGGGCTCGGACCGGGAGGAGGCGAGCTTCGTGGCCGACGAGATCGACTCGCTCTCGCGCCGCGGGGTGCCCTTCTCCGAGATCGCCGTCTTCTACCGGACCAACGCCCAGAGCCGCTCGCTCGAAGAGGGCCTCATGTCACGCGGGATCCCCTACAAGGTGATCGGGGGGACCCGCTTCTACGACCGCCGGGAGATCCGCGACGTCCTCGCCTATCTGAAGCTCGTCGTGAACGCCGGCGACGAGGTGGCGCTCCGGCGCGTCCTCAACGTCCCGCGGCGGGGGGTCGGCGACACGACCGTCACCCGGCTCGTCGCCTTCGCCGCCGAGCACCGGATCCCCTTCGGCGAGGCGCTGGCCCGTGCCGAGGAGGCCGGCGCCTCCCCGAAGGCCGCCTCGGGGATCCGGTCCTTCCTCGACCTGCTCGGCCAGCTTGGCGCCGACGGCCTCGCCGCCCGCGCCCCCGCCGAGATCGTCGAGGACCTCCTCGAGCGGACCGGCTACGTCCAGATGCTCGAGGCGGAGGCGGTCCACGGCGGCGCCAAGGCACTCGAGGCCGAGGGGCGCCTCGAGAACCTCTCCGAGCTCGTCTCGGTCGCCTCGGAGTTCGAGAACCTGGAGGACTTCCTCGAGACGACGACGCTGGCGGCCGCCGCCGACGAGATCGACGACGGCCCGACCGTCTCGCTCATGACCCTGCACGCGGCCAAGGGGCTCGAGTTCAGCACCGTCTTCCTCACCGGCATGGAGGAGGGCCTGTTCCCCCACAACCAGACCCTGGCCGAGCCCGACGACATCGAAGAGGAGCGCCGGCTGTGCTACGTCGGGATCACCCGGGCACGCGAGCGCCTCTACCTCACGCACGCCTGGAACCGGATGCTCTTCGGGTCCTACCAGGACTGCATACCGAGCCGCTTCCTAAAGGAGATCCCCGACGAGCTCCTCGAGGACGTCGGCGGGGGAGTCGTGATCGGGGCCGGTGCCGGCCGCTACGGCTCGGGCCGCTCGAGCTATGCCGAGCGGTACGCCTCCATCGGACGGAGCGCCCCGGCCGGACGCACGGCACCCGCGGACGAGGCGACCACCGGAGCCGAGGCGCTCGGGCTGCGACCGGGCGACGCCGTCGTCCACGCACGCTTCGGCGCCGGCGTCGTCACCTACGTGGAGGGCTCGGGAGACGACGCCCGGGCCGAGGTCCGCTTCGCCGAGCGGGGGGTGAAGCGCTTCCTGCTGGCGCTGACGCCGCTCAAGAAGGTGACGGCCGGCAGCTGAGCTCCTCTCAGCGGGAGCGGACGAAGATCCCGTAGTCGAGCCGGACCGCGACCGTGGCGTAGTGGTCGTGGAAGTAGCTCGTGAGCGCCCCGCCGAGAGGCGGACGGGTGGGCGGGTCGGCGAGCAGGAGGTAGTGCGAGAGGCCCATCCACCGCTCCCAGCGCCCGGTGGCGGCGGCCGTTCCGTTGGAGCCGGCGATGGCGAGCAGGGCGGCCGGGTCGGTCTCGACGGGGCAGGTGCCGCTTCCCTGGTCGAAGCGGTTCGAGTCGATGAGATACGTGGGGTTGTCGGCGATGGCGCAGGCGCCCGGCGGGATGGCGTGGTCGACGACGGCTCGCGGCAGCACGCCGTGGTGGTTGGCGTACTCGGCTGCGAACCGGCCGTCGGCAGGCGCCGCCACGGCCGCGATGACGACGGCACAGGCGAGGACCAGGACGGCCATGGCGGAGGTGAAACTGCCCCGGGAGTCGTTCTGGCGCCCGCTCCAGGAGGAGGCGACGAGGCCGAGCAGCCGCCCGGCCGTCGTCGAGACCCCGATGGCCACGAGGGGGAAGGCGAACTCGCCGTACTGGACCGACATCGCGCCGGGGAGGAAGACGACGGCGATGACGCCCACCGTCGTGAGGGCGAGGAACCAGTCGTAGACCGACGAGCTCGAGAAGCCCCACACGGCGGTGAGGAGGACGACGGCCATGATGGCGAAGCCGATGGCGAGCGCCGCTCCCGCCGGGTGCGAGATGCCGGCCGCACCGCCCAGGCCGAGCACGGTGGCGAGCTTCGAGCCGGCCGTGGCGGTGCCGTGCCCGGGCAGCTCCGCCTGCACCACCTGGTGGATGAAGTCGCTCGGGCCCGCCAGGAAGAACACGAGACACGGGACGACGATCCCGATCGCCATGCCTCCCGCCGCCGGCGCCAGGCGGGAGCGGGCCTCGCGCAGCATCGTGAGGGTGCACCCGAGGAGCAGCACGGCGGGGATCACGGCCCACGGCTTGATCGTGCAGGCGAAGCCGAGGAAGAGCCCGGCGGCGAGCAGGCGGCCTCCCTCGGTCAGCTCGCCCTCCTTGAAGGCGAGGCAGATCCCGATGAGGGTGAACAGCAGGATCCACGGTCCGAGGGTGACGCCACCGGTGGAGAGGAAGCCGGAGGTGTAGGTGGCGGTGAAGACGCCGGCGAGCAGCGCGGCGGGGGCACCGTAGGCCCGCGCCGCCATGCCGGCGAGGAAGACGGCGACGACGGTGGCGATGGCGGTGAGCCCCCGTGCGAGGGGGAGCACGATGCTCGGCGCGACGGCGTGCGAGATCCACGCCAGCGGCAGCAGCAGCACCGGCATTCCCGGCGGCTGG
>JAKACF010000401.1 GCA_021821585.1 Actinomycetes bacterium | reverse complement strand
CGGGCAAGTTCCACCTCGACGCCGAGCCAGTGCTCACCTCTACCGCCACCCGCCTCGAGCGCTCGTGCGGGGTAGGCGAGAGCATCTTCGACGTATACCCGTACACGATCGTCTCCACCGACTTCATCAAGTCCAACCGCCGCCGCGACGAGTTCGTCCGCAGCGCCCCCGACCTAGTCGTCGTTGACGAGGCGCACACCTGCGCCGCAGACATGCGCGGCCGCGGCGCGGCGCATCAGCGCTACCGGCTTCTATCGGAGCTCACCGCTGATCCTGCCCGGCACGTCGTCCTCGTCACCGCCACTCCGCACTCGGGCAACGAAGGGGCTTTCCGCTCCCTGATCGGCCTACTCGACCCCTCCTTTTCCGGTCTTCCCGACGACGAGCAGATTGATGAACGCACCCGGGCCCGCCTTGCCCGGCACTTCGTCCAACGCCGCCGGGCCGACATCCGCGCCTATCTCGCCGTCGACACACCCTTTCCCGAGCGCTTGGAGCTCCCGGAAGGCGACGGCAGCTACCAGCTCACTCCCGCCTACCGCAGCTTCGTCGACGAGGTCCTCGCTTGGGCACGGGAGGCCGTCTCAGACGACACTGGCGGCCGGCACCGCCAGCGGGTTCGGTGGTGGAGCGTGCTCGCGCTCCTTCGGAGTCTGGCGTCGAGCCCCGCGGCCGCCGCGGCGACCTTGCGCAACCGGGCCGCCCCCGCCCAGACGACAACCGTCGAGGAAGCCGATGACGCCGGTCGACGAAGTGTCTTGGACCAAGACGACGCCGACGATTCCGGACGCCCTGACGCCACCCCCGGCGCCGACCTGGACCCCGACGAGGGCGGCGGGGACCAGGCCGAGCGGCGACGGCTACGGGCGATGGCCGACCAGGCGGACCAGCTCGCGGGAAAGGAGGACGCCAAACTCGCCCACACCACCACCCTCGTGCGCCGCCTCGTCACGGAGGGCTACAACCCGATCGTCTTCTGCCGGTTCATCCCGACGGCCGACTACGTCGCCGACCACCTGGCCAGAGCTCTCGGGAGCGGCGTCGCCGTCGAGAGCGTCACCGGGGTGCTCCCCCCCGCCGAGCGCGAGGGCCGGGTGAAAGGCCTTGCCGACGCGGCGCACCGGGTCCTCGTTGCCACCGACTGCCTGTCGGAGGGAATCAACCTCCAAGAGTGCTTCGACGCCGTCGTCCACTACGACCTGCCCTGGAACCCGACCCGTCTCGAGCAGCGCGAGGGCCGCGTCGACCGCTACGGGCAGCCGTCGCCGACCGTCAAGGTCGCCACGATCTACGGCGTGGACAACGTGATCGACGAGATCGTCCTCGACGTCTTGCTTCGCAAGCACCGCAAGATCCGCTCCGAACTCGGGATCTCCATTCCGGTACCCGGCAGCAACGATGAGTTCATCGAGAGCGTCTTCGAACGCCTGTTCACCAAGGAGAACCGCCAGCTCAGCCTCTTCGCCGCCCCGGTCAAGGCCGTGCAGGAGACGCTGTTTGCTGAGTGGGACCGAGCCGCGGAGAAAGAGAAGCGCTCCCGCACCCGCTACGCCCAGCACACCATCAGCACCGACGAGGTCGCAGCTGAACTCGGCGCGGTGCGACGAGCGATCGGCTCGAGCACAGACGTCGCCCGGTTCGTGCGTGATGCGGTGGCGGCCCTGGGCGGCACGATCGCGGGCGATGGCACCAGCCTTGCCGGGGATCCGGTGCGCATCTCGCTCGACGGTCTTCCCCGCACGACACGCGATCAGCTCGGCATCGACGGCCACGAGCTCGTCGGGCGCTACCAGCCGACCCTCCGCGCAGGCGAGACCTACTTGTCGCGGACCCACCCGGTGGTCGCTGGTCTCGCCGGCTACCTTCTCGATACCGCCCTCGACCGCCACGCCTCAAGCCCCGCAGCACGCTGCGGAGCGATCCGTACCACCGCGGTCGAGGTGACCACCGCAGTGCTCCTCATGCGCCTCCGCTTCGACGTGGCCATCGGACGCCGCCAAGAGCCCGACCAGGCCCTCCTCGCCGAGGAGCTCATGATCACGGGGTTCACCGGCAGCCCCGGGGCGGCGTCCTGGCTGCCAGCTGGCGCTGCCGAGGCGCTCCTCGGGCTCGCACCAACCGGCAACGTCGCCCCCGAACAGCGCGCCGAGCTGCTTCACCAGTTCGTCAGCCGAGCCCAGCACCTCGCCCCAGCCCTCGCAGCCCAGGCGGCCCAACGGGCACTCGAGCTTGCCGCCACCCACCGGCGAGTCCGCCGCGACGCCGGCGCAAGCGCGCGCGTTGCGGTCACCCCCCATCTGCCCGTCGATGTGCTCGGCCTCTACCTCTACCTCCCAGCCTGACATGGCCCCCCGCAGCCCCTTCACCACCATCACTATCGAAGGTGGCATCCTCTCCGCCGACCTGCTTGACCGCCTCGCCCGTCAGCCCTCCACCGTCTCAGGCACCAGCCCCGACGACTACCACCTCGCCCCTGGGCGGCGCCCGCGGGACGCGATCAACCGCTCCTGGACCGAGCTCCAAGGTGCATGGAGCACGTTCGCTGTCGAGCTCGCCCGACGCCCGGCGGGAGAGCGTGCCACCAGCGTCACCCGAGACCGCTGGCTGCTTCCGCTGTTCGCCGAGCTCGGCTTCGGCCGCGTCCAGCGCACCAGCGCCCTCAGCGTCCATGGACGGGACTACCCGATCTCGCACCTATGGGGCGCGGTTCCCATCCACCTCCTCGGCGCCGATGTCGACCTCGACCGACGCACCAGGGG
>JAKACF010000400.1 GCA_021821585.1 Actinomycetes bacterium | reverse complement strand
GTCCGGCCTGCCGCGAGGCGGAAGTAGCCCGCCGAGGCGATCATGGCGGCGTTGTCGGTGCACATCGCCCTCGAGGGGAGGAAGATCCCGAGGCCGGCCCCGAGAGCCGCCTCGGCCGCCCGGCGCCGCAGCTCGGAGTTGGCCGCCACCCCGCCGGCGAGGCAGATCCCCCTGGCGCCGGTGCGGGCGGCCGCGTCGAGGGTCTTGCGGACGAGGACGTCGACGACGGCGTCCTGGAAGCAGGCGGCCACGTCCTCGGTCGCCACCTCGGGATGGCTCTCGACGTAGTTCACGACCGCCGTCTTCAGCCCCGAGAAGGAGAAGTCGAGGCTCCCCTCGAGCAGCGCCCGGGGGAAGTGGATCGAGGACGGGTCGCCGGCGCCCGCCGTCCTGTCGATCGCCGGGCCGCCCGGGTAGCCGAGGCCGAGGAAGCGGGCGACCTTGTCGAAGGCCTCTCCGGCGGCGTCGTCGCGGGTCCGGCCGAGCACCTCGTAGCGGCCCGGGGCGTCCATGCGCACGAGCAGGGTGTGGCCGCCCGAGACGAGGAGCACGACGACGGGGAGCTCGAGGTCGGGCTCCTCGAGGAGGGAGGCGTAGAGGTGGCCCTCGAGGTGGTTCACCCCGACGAAGGGCACCTCCCAGGCCATGGCGAGCGACTTGGCGGCCGAGATGCCGACGAGCAGCGCCCCGACGAGGCCCGGGCCGACGGTGGCGGCGACGGCCTCGACCGGCCGCTCGCCGCGGCCGTCGGGGCCGAGCCCGGCTCCCGCCAGGGCCTCGGTGAGAACCGGGACGATGAGCTCGGTGTGGGCCCTGCTCGCGAGCTCGGGGACGACCCCGCCGTAGCGGGCGTGCAGGTCGATCTGGCTCGAGACGACCGAGGAGACGACCGTCCTGCCGTCGTCGACGACGGCGGCCGCCGTCTCGTCGCAGGAGGTCTCGATGGCGAGCACGCGCCGCGGTGCTGCGGCGGGGGCGCTCACTGCTCGCCCCGCTGCTCGTCCTGCTCGGCCACGCGGGCCGCGATGAGCTCGAGGCGCTGGCCGTACTCCTCGGTGGCGATGTCGTGCGCCCACATCACGACGGCGTCCTCGTTGACCTCGGCGTAGTAGTTCTTGCGGATCCCGGCCGGGGCGAACCCGAACTCGTGGTAGAGCGCCTGGGCGCCGGTGTTGGAGACCCGCACCTCGAGCGTGAGGTCGTCGGCACCGCGCTCGCGTGCCGTCGTGGCCAGCCGGAGCAGCAGCCGGCGGCCGATGCCCTGGCGCTGGAAGCGGGGGGAGACGCCGATCGTCGTGACGTGCCCCTCGCCCACGGCCACCATGAGGCCGGCGTAGCCGACGACCTGCCCGCCGAGGAGCGCGACGTAGTACGCCCGCGTCCCTCCCATGGCGAGCTCGGACAGGTAGAGCGAGAGGGACCAGGGCGTCGGGAAGACCTGCTGCTCGATGGCGACGACGGCCTTCAGGTGCCGTCGGCGCATGGGGACGATCTCGATGGCGCCGCCGGGCGCCGCCTGCCCCCGCCGGTGGGCCGCCCTGCGCAAGGCCACGGTCAGCCGCCTTTCCGCGACCCGTCGTGCCGGGTCGTCCAGTTGATGCGGGCGTCGGCCTCGCGCAGGTAGCACGGGACGAGACGGGCCGGATCGAGCGTCGCGCCCTTCGAGACGGCGGCATGCGCCAGCACGGCCACGGAGGCTACCGGTGCCGAGGACAGGGAGGGTCCTGCCACCTCCCATCCCCCGCCGCCCAGCTCGTCGGCGTAGCGCAGCGCCCCGCCGCCCACGAGGACGCCCGCCTCGCCCGTCGCCCCGAGCGCGGCGGCCAGCCGGGCGGCCGGCCCGAAGGCGACCTCGCCCGAGAGCGACCAGGCGACCTCCCCCCGGCGCAGGTCGACGACGGGCACCACGACGCCTCCCGCCCCGGCGTCGCGGGCCGCCGCCTCGATCGCCTGCAGGCTCGTCACCCCGACGGCCGGGAGCGCCCGTGCCATGGCGATGGCCTTGGCGGCCGAGACCCCCACCCTGATCCCGGTGAACAGCCCGGGACCGACGTCGGCCGCCACGGCGTCGAGGTCGGCGACCGAGGCGCCGGCGAGGAGCAGCACCTCGGCCACGAGCGGGTGGAGGAGCTCGACGTGGCGGCGGGAGGTGTGCACCGTCGCCTCGGCGACGACGCCCTCGTCGCCGGCGAGGGCGACCCCGGCCGACCCGCCGGCGCTCTCCAGCGCGAGGACCATCATGGTGCCGCCGCCTCGACCCGTCGCTCCCACGCCGCCCCGCGTGGCTCGAAGGTGAGCACCCTGTCCTTCGCCGTCCGGCCCTTCTCGATGGTGACGACGAGCGCCTCGTCCCCGAAGAGCTCGGCGGCGCCCTCCCCCCACTCGGCGACGAGCACGCCGCCCTCCTCGAGACCCTCGTCGAGGGCGAGGTCGATCACCTCCCCGAGGCGCTCGAGGCGCCACAGGTCGGCGTGCATGACGGTGAGGCGTCCCCGGTAGAGCTGGCAGAGGGTGAACGTCGGGCTCGTGACGTCCTCGCTCGCCCCGAGCCCGTCGGCGAGCCCCTGGACGAAGGTCGTCTTGCCGGCGCCGAGGCTCCCGATGAGAAGGACGACGTCGCCGGGCTCGAGCGCCCCGGCCAGCCGGCGCCCGACCTCGCGGGTCTCCTCGGGGGAGGAGGTGGCGACCTCGGCCGGGATCACGAGGACAGCGCCCGCTTGGCCCGCACGAGGTCGGCCCGCATGTCGGCGACGACGGCGCCGCCCGAGC
>JAKACF010000399.1 GCA_021821585.1 Actinomycetes bacterium | reverse complement strand
CCGAGTACTCCGGCCCCGGCGACCTCGTCTGTGACCCCCTCGCCGGCATCGGCACCACCTTGGCCGAGGCGGCCCTGCTCGGTCGGCGGGCCGTCGGCGTCGAGCTCGACGAGCGCTGGGCCGCCCTCGCCGCCGACAACCTCGACCACATGCTCGACGGGCCGTCCCGTCGCCTCGCCGGGATCCGCCAAGGCGACGCCCGCCGGCTCGGCGACGCGCTCGGCGACCTCGCCGGCAGGATCGACCTCGTCGTCACCTCCCCGCCGTACGGGTGCGACGCCGGGATGATCGACAAGCAGGCCTGGATCTCAGGCGGGCGGCTCTGTGCGGCCGACACCCTCAACTACTCGAGGGACAAGGCCAACCTCGGCCACGCCCGCGGCCCCGCCTACGAGCAGGCCATGGCCGACGTCTACGCCGCCTGCCACACGGTGCTGCGCCCCGGCGGCCACCTCGTGGTGGTGACGAAGAACACCCGGCGAAAGGGCCGGACCTTGGACCTCGCCGGGCTCACCGTCACCCTCGCCACCGCGACGGGGTTCAGCTACCTCGGCCATGTGATCGCGCTGCACGCGGCGATCCGAGACGGCGACCTCGTCGCCCGCCCCTCCTACTGGCAGACCACCCAGGTCCGCCACGCCCGCCAGAAGGGCGAGCCCGCGCACCTCGTGGCGCACGAGGACGTGACCGTCTTCAGCCGCCCCGCAACGACCTCGAAGGAGACCGCCGATGCCCGCTGACCTCCCGCTGTCGGTGTGGCCGACCGCCCAGCAGAACGCCCGGGCCCAGCGCGCCGGGCGCTACCTCGAGATCTCGGGCACCCATCCCGCCAAGATGCTCCCCGCCATCGCCGCCCGTGCGATTGCCACCTACAGCGCACCCGGCGACCTCGTGGTGGACCCGATGGCCGGCATCGGCTCCACCCTGGTCGAAGCGGTCCACCTGGGGCGCGACGCCATCGGGGTCGAGTACGAGCCGCCCTGGGCCGAGCTCGCCCGGGCGAACCTGCGCCACGCCGCAAGCCAGGGGGCGACCGGTCACGGCGAGGTGGTCTGCGGGGATGCCCGCCGCCTCCCCGCCGTCGTCGACCCCGCCGCCGTGGGCCTGGTGGCGCTCGTGGTCACCTCCCCGCCCTATGGGGCCTCTCTCCACGGCCGGGTCACCGCCCGCCCCGGCCAGGGCATCGCCAAGTCCCACAACCGCTACTCGACCGACCCCGCCAACCTCGCCCACGTCGGCCTCGCCGGGCTGCTCGAGGCCATGGGCGCCATCCTCGCCGGCTGCGCCAGGGTGCTCCGCCCCGGCGGCTACCTGGCGATGACCGCGCGGCCCTACTGGTCGGCCGGTTGCTTGGTCGACCTCCCCGGCGCCCTCGTCCGGGTCGGCGAGGCGGCCGGCCTCGTCCTCTACGAGCGCAACGTCGCCCTGTTGGCCGGGCTGCGAGACGACCACCTCGTGCCGCGGACCTCGTTCTTCGCCCTCGAACAGGTCCGCAAAGCCCGCGCTCGGGGCGTGCCCCGTCAGGTGATCGCCCACGAGGACCTCCTCGTCTTCCGTGCTCCGCCGATCTCCGCCGGTTCCGCCACCGACGCGACCGTCGTCCGCCTCCCGCAGCGCGTGAACGACCCGTCGGCACGGAGGGCGGCATGACCGGCACCGGGCCGCAGCGGCGCAGCCCGGCGGTCGGCGCTGGCCTTGACTTGTCCGCCCCGAAGAGGCCTCCTCGAGGGCCCCAGCTGACACCACGCCAGTCCAAAGAAGGAGGATCGCCGACGGCCATGGACCGCCACGCCACCATCCCCGCCGCCGACCCCGGGCGGCCGGCCCTCGGCCGGCTCGTCGACCAGCGCCAGGCGGCCTCGCTCGCCGGCTGCTCCCGAGACACGATCGTCCGGGCCCGGCGCGCCGGCCGGCTCCCGCACTCCCGCCTCTACGGGCAGCGCTGGCTTGTCGCCGTCGACGACCTCGCCGCCGCAGGCCTCCTGCGCCCCGACGGCACCGAGGGCGCCAACGCCCCCGAGGCGGACGCCAGCCGGACCGGCGACCTGCCGTCGGCGGCCGTCGAGCTGGCCCGGGCCGAGGCCCGCCTCGGTGCCCTCGAAGACCTCCTCGCCCGACAGGACGACGAGCTGGCCTTCTTGCGCCAGCTCGCCGCCGACCACCTGCGGCGGGCCAGCTGATGGGCCGGCCCATCACCGGGTCGCTGCGCCACCACCAGAACCGCTGGTGGGCGAGCGTCCCCCAACCCGGCGGGGTGGGACGCCGCCGCGAGGAGCCCTTCGCCAGCGAAGCGGACGCCCAAGCGTGGCTCGTCCAGGCCGTCGCCGCCGCCCGTGCCGGCGAGAAGCTCCCCGACCCCGCCCGCTTTCGGACCACCAAGGCGCCCCGGCCCAGGCCCCGGCCGGCCGCGGTGCCCCGCCTGCAGCCCGACGTCGCCTCCCTCTCCCGAGCCTGGATGGCCGCCGCCTACGAGGACCTGCGCCGCGGCGGCCCCGAACGCGCCGAGCGGGTCCGGCGCATCGTCGACGGCTTCCTCGTCCCGTGGTTCGCCCCCCGCACCGCCACCATCTCCGACGTCACCTACTTCATGGCCCATGAGTGGCTGCTCCACCTCGTCGGGCGCGACCGCGCCGAGGTGAGCGGCATCCTGCTCGGCCCACCGCCTCCCCCCGGCCCCTACCGCGACGGGGACGAGCTGAGCCTCGCCGAGGCCGCCCGAGCCGCCGGGGTGAGCCTGCCCACCGCCCGGCGGCGCTGGCGGGCCGGTCAGC
>JAKACF010000034.1 GCA_021821585.1 Actinomycetes bacterium | reverse complement strand
GGTGCGGGCGATCGAGCGCCGCAGCATCGAGATGGCCAGCCGGGCGGGCGAGGCCGCCGTCACCGAGACCCAGGTGGCGACGGACGTCGCCCGCCGCCTCACGGCCGGCACGCTCGTCGAGCGGGCGCTCCGCCGGGCCCTGGCCGGGGCAGTGCAGGATCCGGCGGCGGTCGCCGTCCGGCCCCTCCGCCTGCAAGGTGACGGCCACCTCCCCGATGCCGGCATCGACCGGTTCCTCGAGGAGCAGCTCGGCTCGCCCGACGGCCCCGTGCTGCACCTCGAGTCAGGAGACGGCCTGCTCGTCGAGCGCCTCTGCGCGGCAGGTCTCGACGCCCGCGGGGCCGACCCCCGCCACCGCCAGGGCAGGGAGCGCCGAGGGGCACTCGAGGCGCTGGCCGAGACGCCGAGAGAGTCGCTCGGCGGCCTGGTGCTGAGTGGCGTGACCGACCGCGTCACCCCCTCGAGCGCCCGTGCGCTGGCGCAGCTGGTGGCGACCCGGCTGGCGCCCGGCGCCCGCCTCGTCCTCCTCAGCGCCAACCCCGTCCCGCTGCGCGAGTCGGACCCGGTGGCGAGCGACCTCTCGCCGGGGCGACCGCTGCATCCGGTCACCTGGTGCCACCTGCTCGCCCGCCTCGGCCTCGAGGAGATCGTCGTGAGGGAGTCCGCCGAGGGCTCGGCCTACGCAGTGGCCGCCCGCCGTCCCGACGAGGGGCGATGACCCCTCCTGTCCGGATCGACCAGGTGCTCCCCTCCATCGTGGAGCGGGACGCCGTCAGCCACCACACCCGGGAGGCCCAGCGGGTGCTGCGCTCGCTCGGCTACGTCTCGGAGATCTACTCGGTCACGATGGGACCGGAGATGGCGGGCCGGGTGCACCCGATCGACGAGCTGCCGCGGCTCGGCGGGGGGCGCCAGTGGGTCATCTACCAGGGCTCGATCGGCAGCCCGGCGGCGGACGCCTTCGCCGCTCACCCGGGCCCGAAGCTGCTCGACTACCACAACATCACGCCTGTCGAGCTCGTCGAGCGCTGGATGCCGTCCCTCGGCGAAGAGGTCCGCCTCGGCCGGGAGCAGTTGGCCGCCCTCGCTCCCGAGGTCGTGCTCGGTCTCGGCGACTCGGCGTACAACGTGCGGGAGCTCGACGAGTGGGGCTACCGCCACACCGCCGTGTCCATGCTGATGGTCGACTACACGAACTTCGACGTCCCCGCCGACCCGCGGGCGAGGGAGGAGCTGGCGGCCCGGCGGGCGGGCGGAGGATCCGACTGGCTCTTCGTCGGCCAGCTGATCCCGCACAAGGCCCACCACGACGTCGTGATGGCGTTCGCCGCCTACCTCAAGGCCTACGACCCGCACGCACGGCTCCACCTCGTCGGGCGGGAGAGCTGCCCGGCCTACGCCCTCGGGGTCCGCAAGCTCATCGAGCGCCTCGGCATCTCCTCCTCGGTCGACTTCGCCGGCTCGATCACGGCTGGCGAGCTGGCTGCGCTGTACGAGAGCTGCGACGTCTACGTCTGCTGCTCGGACCACGAGGGCTTCTGCGCACCCCTGCTCGAGGCCATGCACCACGGCCTGCCGGTCGTCGCCTACTCGGCAGCGGCGGTGCCCGAGACCGTCGGCGAGGCCGGCGTGATCTTGGACTCGAAGGAGCCCGCCGTCGTGGCGGCTGCCGCCCGGCGGGTGGTCGAGGACGGTGACCTGAGACAGATGCTCGTCGACCGGGGCCACAAGCGGGCCGGAGAGTTCACACTAGAGCGCGCCCGGGCAGAGTTCACCGCCGGGATCGAGCGCGCGAAGGAGCTGATCGGGGGGTCCTGATCCCTGCGGAGCTCCGGGCATGCAGTCTGTCGCTCCGCCTCTGTCGATCCCTCGGTCGACCGGTCTCCCCGTGAGAGGGCTCGGCTGGAGCCTCGCCAACGGCGGGTCGCATGACGGTTCCGGCACGATCGGGTCCGTCGGACCGGCGGGCCGGTTCCGCTCACCGAACCGTGAGGGGCCCGTTGGGGCCACTCTGCGTGGCGCAGCACGGTGCAGTTGTGGGCCGACGTGACTGCAGGGGCAGTTTCCACCACGCTGCGTGGTCGCTAGGATGGCCTCCATGGGGCTACGGGGGGACCGGCGGGTGCCCGCCGCCGTCGCAAGCGTGCTGGCAGCGCTGGCGATCGCAGTGGGCGTGCTCGCCGCCGCGGCAGGCCCCGCCGCCAGCGCGGCGGTCCCCGCCGCCGCGGCCATCACGGGTGACGTCACGATCGAAGGTCATGGTTGGGGGCCCGGCGTCGGCATGGGCCAGTGGGGAGCCTTCGGATACGCCGCCGTCTACCACGAGAGCTACCGGTGGATCCTCGCCCACTACTACGGCGGGACCACCCTTGCCACGACGACCGACCCGTGGATCTCCGTCTCGATCCTCGAGAACATCGGCACGACCCGCAACCTGCCGGTGGTCGTCACCTCGAGGAGCCGGTTCCGCTTCGGGGGGCTGTGGGTGGCCGGCGGTGCCGCCGCCAAGGCGGTCATCAACGGGACGACGGGTACCTGGAGCCTGTACACCTCGGGCAGCTGCACGGGGAAGGGGGGTTGGCGGCGCCGGAAGACCGGCCTTCGTGACCCCCGGGCCTTCCCGGCGTCCGAGAGCCCGGGGGCACCGGCCCGCGACCTGCTCACGATCTGCCGGGCCGACGGGGTGCGAGAGACGGTGCGAGGGGTCGTCGAGGCCTACGACTACGACAGCGCCAGCACCGGTGACCGTCCGCTCTCGCGGACGCTCAACCGCCTGCCCCTCGACCAGTACGTCGCCGATGTCGTGCCCTCCGAGTCGTCGTCGGGGTGGGGGGAGGTGGGCGGTGTCAACCCCGCCGACGGCCAGCAGTGGGGCTTCCAGGAGCTCGAGGCCCAAGCCGTCGCCGCCAGGACCTACGTGCTCGCCTTCATGAGGGCGGGCGGCTGGTACGGCTATGCCGACATCTGCGACACCGGTTGCCAGGCCTATCCCGGCATCGCCAACGAGTCACCGGTGACGACCCTCGCCGTCGCCGACACGGCCGGTCAGTACCTCTCCCGCAAGGGTGCACCGGCCCCCGTCCAGTACTCGGCCTCGACCGGCGGCTACACCGCACCGAGCAGCTTCCCGGCGGTGGCGGACGCCGGCGACGCGGTCTGCCTGACGGGAACGCCCTATTGGACCTGCAACGACGAGCACACCTGGAGTGTGAGCATCCCGGTCGCGACGGTGGAGGCGGCCTTCCCCTCCATCGGCAGCCTCGTCTCGATCAGGGCGACGTCGCGAAACGGGCTCGGGCAGTGGGACGGACGGGTCCTCACCATCAAGGTCACGGGCACGACCGGCGCGGTGACGGAGGCGGGGGCGACCTTCCAGTACCAGCTCGGGCTGGACTCGAACTGGTTCGTCGTCCACCTCCCCACCACGACCACCACCACCACGACCACCACCACCACCACCACGACGACGACGACCACGACCGCGTCGGCGACGACCGCCTCGCCGGCGAGCGCCAGCCGACTGTCGTCCGCTGCGGTCCGCCGGCAGGAGTCGACGGGCGGGAAGGCGACCGGGCCGCTCCCGGGCGAGCCGGGCGGGCCGCCTCTGGGACCCTGAGGCACCGGGGCTAGGCTCGCGCTCCTCATCAGGAGGAGGGTCTATGGACGTCCGCGACACGCTCTACATCGGCGGAGCCTGGGTAACTCCGCACTCCAGTGACGTCACCGACGTCATCGACTCCACGACCGAGGAGGTCATCGGGAGGATCCCCCTCGGGACGGCCGAGGACGTCGACGCCGCCGTGGCGGCGGCGAGGTCGGCCTTTGCCGAGTGGTCGTCGACGCCGGCGAGCGAACGGGCGAAGTTCGCCACCCGCATCGGGGAGGCGCTCGCCGGGCGGATGGCCGAGGTGGCCGAGGTGGTGACGAAAGAGGTCGGGATGCCCCACAGCCTCTCGATGCTCATCCAGGCCGGCCTGCCGGTCGGCACCTTCTCCTCGATGAGCGACCTGGTCGAGCAGATCACCTGGGAGGAGCAGGTCGGCAACTCGATCGTCGTGAAGGAGCCGGTCGGCGTCGTCGGCGCCATCACGCCCTGGAACTACCCCCTGCACCAGATCGCCGCCAAGGTGGCTCCGGCGCTCGTCGCCGGCTGCACCATCGTGCTGAAGCCGAGCGAGATCGCTCCGCTCAACGCCTTCATCCTCACCGACGTCATCGACGAGGTCGGCCTCCCGCCGGGGGTGTTCAACCTCGTGACGGGCCTCGGGCCGGTCGTCGGCGAGGCTCTCGCCACTCACCCAGAGGTCGACATGATCTCCTTCACGGGCTCGCTGCGGGTCGGGCGGCGGGTCAGCGAGCTGGCGGCGGGGACGGTGAAGCGGGTGACCCTCGAGCTCGGCGGCAAGTCCCCCAACATCCTGCTCGAGGACGCCAACCTCGAGCAGGCGGTCCCCCACGGGGTGACGATGTGCTTCCTCAACTCCGGGCAGACCTGCTCGGCGCTCACGCGCATGATCGTCCCGCGCAGCCGCCTCGCCGAGGTGGAGGACCTGGCGACGAAGGCCGCCGAGGAGGCGACCATCGGGAACCCCTTCGAGGACAGCACCCGTCTCGGGCCCCTCGTCTCGGCCAGCCAGCGCCAAAGGGTCCGCGACTTCATCCAAAAGGGCGTCGAGGAGGGGGCGAAGCTGCTCACCGGAGGGGCCGAGCAGCCCGAAGGGCTGGAGAAGGGCTTCTTTGTGAAGCCGACCGTCTTCTCCGAGGTGACGAGCGACATGACGATCGCCAGGGAGGAGATCTTCGGCCCGGTCCTCGCCATCATGCCCTACGACTCCGAGGAGGAGGCGATCGAGATCGCCAACGACTCGAAGTACGGCCTCGCCGGGGGGGTCTGGTCGTCGGACCCCGAGCGGGCGAAGCAGGTGGCCCGCCAGATCCGGACCGGACGGGTCGACGTGAACGGCGGAGCCTTCAACACCCTCGCCCCCTTCGGCGGCTACAAGCAGTCCGGCAACGGCAGGGAGCTCGGGAAGTTCGGCATCGAGGAATTCCTCGAGATCAAGTCCTTGCAGCTCTGAGCAAACCGGCGATCGAACCGCAGGAAGAGGGGTCAGGCGGACGGAGCTCGCGGCCCCGGGGATGGCTGCGGCGTCATGGCTCGGCCTTCCGTTTCGTCATCGGCCTCGCCCTCGGGGCGCTCGCCCTTTGGGCGGTGGCCGGGCAGCGCGCCGAGCTCGCCGACGCCAGCCGGGAGCTCGGACGGCTGGACGTCAACTGGCTCGTCGTCGCCGTCTTCGGCGAGGCGATGTCGGTCGTCGCCTTCGCCAGGATGCAGGGCACCCTGCTCAAGGCGGGAGGGGTCAGGATGCCGACGCTCCGGCTGCTGTCGATGACGACGGCCGCCGGCGCCATCGCCTCGTCGATGCCGGCCGGCCCGGCGGTCTCGAGCGTCTTCGCCTACCAGCAGTACCGCCGCTTCGGTGCCGACGAGGCGCTGGCCGTCTGGACCCTTGCCGCCACCCTCGTCAGCTCGGCGCTCGGTCTCAGCCTGATGGCGACGGCGGGTCTGGCGATCGCCGAGCGCCAGGGCGCCGCCTTCGACCTCGTCGGCGTGACGATCGGCGTCCTGTTCCTGACGATCGTGGCGGCGGCCGTGCTCTGGCAACGCAAGGCGCTGTCACGAGTGGGGCTTGCAGCCTTGCGCCTCGCGAGGCGGGTGACGGGACGGCCGCGCCGCCACGAGGCGGAGGTACTGGCCTCCGTCGTCTCCCGGCTCGGGCGCGTCCAGCTCAGCTGGCACGAGTACGCCCGCGCCCTCGGGTGGTCCGTGGCGAACTGGGCCTTCGACTGCAGCTGTCTCGCCTGTGGCTTCCTCGCCGTCCATGCGCCCATCCCCTGGCAGGGACTCCTGCTCGCCTACGGGGCCGGGCAGCTCGCCTCCAACCTGCCCATCACGCCCGGGGGCCTCGGCGTCGTCGAAGGCAGTCTTACGATTGCGCTCGTGGCATACGGAGGCGCGCAGGCATCGACGGTCGGGGCCGTGCTCCTCTACCGCATCGTCAGCTTCTGGGCCTTCCTGCCCGTCGGCTGGCTGCTGTACGCCCTCATCGTGCTGCGCGACCGCCGGCTCGACAGGGCGGTGCTCGTGCCGGCCGCCGTCCCGCTCCTCGGTGAGGAGGGCTCGGTTCGATGAGAGCGGGACGAGCCCTCGTCGTCTCGGTGCTCCTCGGGTGCGCGGTGTCGCTCGGCGCCTGCACCTCGGTCCGCAACGGCCTCGGACCGAAAGATGCCGTCTGCTTCTCGTCGCTTCCCGCCGCTCGCCGTGCTGTCGGCGCCGCGGCCCACTTCGCCGGGGTGCGGTACCTCTCGACCGTCGCCCTCGTGGCCGCCATGGATCGGACCGAGCGCCAGCATGTCGAGCCGCCCGCCGCCGTCCGGGCGCTCCCGCGCCACGGCACCTGCCTCGTCGCCTACCGGGCGCCGTTCCGGGCCGGGCTCGCCGACCGCTCGTGGGAGCCGGTGCCGGGTCCGCACCCCTTCGCCGTCGTCGTGGTCCGCCAGTCGAACCACAAGGTGCTGGCGGTCGTGCTGCTCGCCCACGCCCCCTTGGCCTTCGCTCAGCTCTCCTGATCCCGGGCGCCCGGCTCGCCGAGCAGCACCTCGATCGAGAGGGCGGAGGAGGTGTCGGCGACGAGCAGGTCGAGCTCGTCGATCACCCCGGCCTCGGTGAGGTCGCCCACGGCCTTCTCGAGGAGCGCCATCTCGGACGCCGGGCCCCTCACGATGCAGCGGTGGACCGGGCTGCGCATGGAGACGTGCGCCTCCGACTTGGCCTTCCGGACGGCGGCGAGCACCTCGGCCACGGCCCGCAGCAGGGCCGGGTCCGACCCCTCGGGCGCCATCCCGCCGCCGGGCCAGCGCTCGAGGTGGATCGAGCCGTCGTGGAACCAGGACCACGCCTCCTCGGTCGCGTACGGCAGGATCGGCGCGAAGAGCCGCAGCTGGGCCTCGAGGCCGACGAGCAGGGCGTAGCGGGCCGACGCCGTCGCCGGCGAGGAGGCGTCGCCGTAGGCGCGTGACTTGACGAGCTCGAGGTAGTCGTCACAAAAGCGCCAGAAGAACGCCTCTGCGTGCTCGAGCGCCCGGGCGTAGTCGTAGGCGTCGAAGGCGGCGGTCGCCTCCTCGACCACGGCGTCGAGCCCGGCCAGCATGGAGCGGTCGAGCGGCTCCATGCTCCCCGGGGGGCTCAGCTCGAGATCGCTCCCGAGGCGGGAGAGCATGAAGCGGGTGGCGTTCAGGACCTTGATGGCGAGCCGCCGGCCGACCTTCATCTGCTGCTCGTCGTAGGCGCTGTCGACGCCGAGGCGGGCGGAGGCGGCCCAGTACCGGACGGCATCGGTGCCGTAGGCCTCGATGGGCTCGGCCGGCACGATCACGTTCCCCTTCGACTTGGACAGCTTCTTGCGGTCGGGATCGAGGATCCATCCCGAGATGGCGGCGTGCGACCACGGCAGGGAGTCGCTCTCGAGCTCGGCCCGCACGACCGTCGAGAACAGCCAGGTCCTGATGATGTCGTGGGCCTGCGGGCGCAGGTCCATCGGGAAGACGCGGCCGAACAGGTCGGGATCGCTCAGGTACCCACCGGCGATCTGGGGCGTGAGCGAGGAGGTCGCCCAGGTGTCCATGATGTCGGGGTCCCCGATAAAACCTCCCGGCTTGCCGCGCTCGGCGCTGTCGTAGCCCTCCGGGACGTCGGTCGAGGGGTCGATCGGCAGCCGGGACTCGTCGGGGAGCAACAGGTCGTGCTCGAGAGGCTCGCCGTCGCCGCCGAGGCGGTACCACACGGGGAACGGCACCCCGAAGAAGCGCTGGCGCGACAGCGCCCAGTCTCCGGTGAGGCCCTCGACCCAGTTCTCGTACCGGGCCCGCATGAACGGCGGCAGCCAGGAGAGCTGCCGCCCCCGCTCGAGCAGCCGCTCGCGCAAGGGCATCGTCTTCAGGTACCACTGGCGCGAGGAGACGATCTCGAGGGGTCGCTCGCCCTTCTCGTAGAACTTGACCGCATGGGTGACGGGCCGCGGCTCGCCGATCAGGTCTCCCGAGTCCGCCAGCTGCTCGACGATCCTCGCCTGGGCTCGCTTCACGGTCTGGCCCTCGAGCTCCCGGTAGTAGCGCCGGGCGCGCTCGGGGTCCTCTGACTCCCAGCCGGGCGAGCCGAAGGGGGCGTCCCCGAGGCGGCCGTCGCGCTCGATGACCGTCCGCGTGGGGAGGGCGAGCTCCCGCCACCAGGTCACGTCGGTGAGGTCGCCGAAGGTGCAGATCATGGCGATCCCCGAGCCCTTGTCCGGCTCGGCGAGGTGGTGGGCGACGACGGGAACCTTGACCGAGAAGAGCGGCGTCAGGACGTGCGTGCCGAACAGCGGCCGGTACCGCTCGTCGTCGGGATGGGCGACGAGGGCGACGCAGGCCGGCACGAGCTCGGGCCGGGTCGTCTCGATCTCGACGGCGCCGCCGCTGCCGTCGGCCAGCGGGAACCGGAGGCGGTGGTAGGCGCCCGGCCGCTCGCGGTCCTCGAGCTCCGCCTGGGCGACGGCGGTCTGGAAGTCGACGTCCCAGAGGGTGGGAGCCTCGTGGCGGTAGGCCTCCCCGCGGGCGAGGTTGCGGAGGAACATCGCCTGGGAGACCCTCCGGGACTCGACCCCGATCGTCGTGTAGTGGTGGCTCCAGTCGAACGACAGCGCGAGCCGGCGGAACAGGCCCTCGAAGGCCTTCTCGTCCTCCTCGGTCAGCCGGAAGCAGAGCTCGACGAAGTTCGGGCGCGAGATCGGGACCGCCGGATCGGCCGGCTTCGCCGGCGGGGTGAAGTCGGGATCGTAGGGCTGGCCCGGGTCGCAGCGGACGCCGAAGTAGTTCTGGACGCGGCGCTCGGTGGCGAGCCCGTTGTCGTCCCAGCCGATCGGGTAGAAGACCGCCTTTCCGAGCATGCGCTGGTAGCGCGCGAGGACGTCGGTCTGGGTGTAGGAGAAGACGTGGCCGACGTGCAGCGAGCCCGACACCGTCGGCGGCGGGGTGTCGACGGCGAACACCTCCGCACGAGGCCGGGAACGGTCGAACCGGTAGGTGCCGGCCTCCTCCCAGGCGGCCGACCACTTGGCCTCGAGGCCGTCGAGGGTCGGCCGGTCCGGCATCTGGGGCGCTTTCATTGGACTAGTACGGTACTTCCATGCTGCGCCTCCACGACACAGCGAGCGGCCGGCTCGAGGTCGTCACGGCGCCGGAAGGGGCGCCGCTCAGGCTCTACGTCTGCGGGCCGACGGTGTACGGGCCTCCCCACATCGGCCACGGGCGCCAGAGTCTCGTCTACGACGTCCTGCGGCGCTACCTCGAGTGGACCGGCCAGCCGGTCCGCCACGTCTCGAACGTGACCGACGTCGACGACAAGATCATCAACCGGGCAGAGCGCGAGGGGAGGGACTGGCGGGAGATCGCCGAGGAGTCCGAGGAGTCGTGGTGGCAGTCGATGGACCGCATGGGGCTCGCCCGGCCGAGCGAGACGCCTCATGCCACCGAGTTCATCCCGGGGATGGTCGAGGTGATCGGGGAGCTCGTGACCCGGGGGGCCGCCTACGAGATCGACGACGGCGTCTACTTCTCCGTCGCCGCCGTGCCGGACTACGGCCTTCTCGCCCACCAGCCGCTCGAGTCGCTGCGCAGCGGGGCGCGCGTCGAGGTGGTGAGCGGGAAACAGAGCCCGCTCGACTTCGTCCTCTGGAAGAAGGCCAAGCCCGGGGAGCCGAGCTGGCCCTCGCCCTTCGGCCCGGGGCGACCCGGCTGGCACACCGAGTGCGTCGTCATGTCCCTCGCGCTCCTCGGGGAGGGCTTCGAGCTCCACGGGGGCGGCACGGACCTCAAGTTCCCCCACCACGAGAACGAGCGGGCCCAGGCCGTCGCGCTCGGACGGCGTTTCGCCGCCCACTGGATGCACCACGGGATGGTCGAGGTGGGCGGGGCCAAGATGGCGAAGTCCGTCGGGAACGTCACCGACCTCGCCGAGCTGCTCGAGTCGACCGACCCGCGCGCCTACCGGCTGCTCGTCCTCCAGTCGCACTACCGGGCGCCGGTCGAGGTCACCCCGGTGCAGCTGGAGGCGGCCTCGCAGGCCCTCGAGCGGCTCGACTCACTCGCCCGTCGCCTCGGCGAGGTGCCGGCCGGCGAGCTCCCGCCGGCGCCCTCCCCGGGCCTCACCGAGTCGTTCCGGGAACGGATGGACGACGATCTCGACACGCCCCGGGCGATGGCGACGGTGTTCGACGGCGTGCGCCTGGCGAATGCTTCGCTTGCGGGCGACGACGTGGCCGCCGGGGTCGCCCGCGGCCGGGAGGCACTCGAGTGCGCGGCCGCCGTCGGCCTGCGGGCGGCCACCTCGCCTGTCGTCTCGGAGGCGGCCCTCCGCCTCGCGTCCCAGCGTGACAAGGCCCGATCCGACCGGGACTGGGCGGCCGCCGACCGGCTCCGCGAGGAGCTCGTGGCGCTCGGCTACCGGGTGGAGGACACCGCGTCGGGGACGCGCCTGTACCGCTGACTCGGTCCTCGTGAAGCCGGGGGCAACCTCTGCTAGCCTCGCTGCCGGAATCCCGCGGGGGCAGGGTGTTCCATTCAGCGTTTGCCGAGTAAGGGGGATCGCCACGGTGGCGACCGGAGTAGTGAAGTGGTTCAACGCCGAGAAGGGCTACGGCTTCATCTCGCAGTCCGACGGCGCGGACGTCTTCGTCCACCACTCGTCGATCCAAATGCAGGGCTATCGCACGCTCTCCGAGGGCCAGGAGGTCGAGTTCGACATCCAGGAAGGCCCGAAGGGGTTGCAGGCGGGGAACGTCCGCACGACTTCGAGCGTCTAGCCATCTCGCGGTTGGGCGTGTCTGGCGCCCAGCCGCCTGACTGCTCCATCGCGCCGCAGGTGTCCTGCCCGGCGCTCTCCAGCTAGCGAGCGCGGCCGCGCGCTCCGCCCCGGGTCCCTTCTTCCCACGGAGCTGCCGCTTCCGGGCTTCGTCGCGCCCGCGAACGAGGTCGCCGTCGAGGCGAGCCGATGCGCCCGGGAGCAGAACGTGCGTGTCGTGCTGCCGCGGCGGTAACCTTCTCACCGGCAGTTACCGATTGGTCAGTGCCGGTCGGCGACCGACGCCGAGCGTTTCCGATCTCGAGGTGGATGATGAGTGAGTTCTCGCTGGAGCTGAGCGAAGACCAGCTTCAAGTGATCAAGTGGGTGCACGACTTCGCGGAGAACGTCGTCCGTCCGGCCGGCCACGAGTGGGACGAGCGGGAGGAGACCCCGTGGCCCATCATCAAGGAGGCTGCCGAGATCGGCCTGTACTCCTTCGACTTCGTCGCCAACTGCTTCGCCGACCCGACCGGCCAGCTGCTGCCGGCGGTGAACGAGGAGCTCTCCTGGGGCGACGCCGGCATCGCCCTGTCGATCTTCGGCTCGACGCTCGGGCTCGCCGGCATCGTCGCCAACGGGACGCCCGAGCAGGTGGGGGAGTGGGCTCCCCAGTGCTTCGGCACCCCTGAGGACGTCCGCCTGGCGGCCTTCTGCGTCTCGGAGCCGGACGCCGGCTCCGACGTGAGCCAGCTGAAGACCCGCGCCAGCTACGACGAGGCGACCGACACCTGGACGCTCAACGGGACCAAGACCTGGATCACCAACGGCGGGATCGCCGACGTCCACGTCGTGGTGGCCTCCGTCGAGCCCGACCTCGCCAGCCGCGGGCAGGCGAGCTTCATCGTCCCGCCCGGCACGCCCGGGCTCTCCCAGGGCCAGAAGTTCAAGAAGATGGGCATCCGCGCCTCGCACACCGCCGAGGTCGTCCTGCAGGACGTGAAGGTGCCCGGCTCCTGCCTCCTCGGCGGCAAGGACCGGTTGGACGAGCGCCTGGCCCGCGCCCGCGAGGGCAAGAGCGGCAAGGGGCAGGCGGCCATGGCCACCTTCGAGGCCAGCCGGCCGACGGTCGCCGCCCAGGCTGTCGGCATCGCCCGTGCGGCCTACGAGTACGCCCTCGAGTACGCGAAGGACCGGAAGACCTTCGGAAAGGCGATCGTCGAGCACCAGGGA
The DNA here is from genome assembly GCA_021821585.1 of Actinomycetes bacterium. GTDB lineage: Bacteria > Actinomycetota > Acidimicrobiia > Acidimicrobiales > Bog-793 > JAKACF01. The sequence continues at coordinate 3,002 of JAKACF010000034.1, read as the reverse complement.
ATCGCCTTCAAGCTGGCGGACATGAGGACCCGCATCGACGCCGCCAGGCTGCTCTACCAGCGGGCCGCCTGGATGGGGATGAACGGCAAGCCGTACCTCGCCGGCGAGGGCTCGATGTCCAAGCTGTTCGCCGGCGAGACGGCCGTCTGGGTGACCGAGCAGGCCATCCAGATCCTCGGTGGCTACGGCTACGTCCGGGAGTACCCTGTCGAGCGCTGGCACCGTGACTCGAAGATCTACACCATCTTCGAGGGGACCTCCGAGATTCAGCGCCTGATCGTCGCCCGCGCCATCTCAGGGGTGCACATCCGCTAGCGAACCGAGGGGCGACCCGTCCCATCGCCCGCTGGGTGGTGGCGGGAGGAACATGAACGAGCTGCACGCGTCCCCCGGGGCGCACTCACTGGTGCACCGGAGCCACCGCCTCCACTACGAGGTCCACGGCGGGGGCGAGAACCTGCTCGTCTACATGCACGGGCTGCTGCTCGACGCCAACCTCAACCGGCCGATGGCCGAGGCGCTTGCCGCCCGGGGCAATCGCGTGGTGCTGCTCGACCTTCTCGGCCACGGCCTCTCGGACAAGCCGACCCTTGCGGCCGAGTACCGGATGGACCTCTACGTCGAGCAGCTGACGGCGCTGCTCGACCACCTCGGGGCCAGCCAGGCGGTGCTCGGCGGCGTCTCGCTCGGCGCCAACGTCAGCCTCCTCACGGCCACCCTCGATCCGGACCGGGTGCGCGGCCTCGTGCTCGAGATGCCGGTGCTCGAGCACGCCGCCCCGGCGGTCGCCCTCACATTCGTCCCGTTCATGCTGGCGGTCCACCACGCCCGCCGGCCGGCCGGCGTCGTGGCCGGCCTCGTGAGGCGGCTCCCGCGGACCGGTTTCGCGCCGCTCAACAGCGTGCTGAACGCCCTCTCCCTCCGGCCGGCGGAGGTGGCGGCGATCCTGCACGGCATCCTCGTCGGCCCGGTCGGCCCGACGCTCGACCAGCGCCGCGCCGTGGAGGCGCCGACGCTCGTCATCGGCCACCGGCGCGACGTCATCCACCCCTTCAGCGACGCGGCGGCGCTCGTCCAGAGCCTCCCGGAGGCTCGGCTGCTGAGGGCGAGGTCCATCCTCGAGCTCCGGCTGAGGCCTTCCCGCCTCACCGGGGAGATCGGCGACTTCCTCGACGAGGCCTGGCAGCAAGGAGAGGCGCGGGCCACCGCCTGAGGCGCCGGGCGAGCGTGTCAGCCGACCCGTCGCACCCCGCGCAGGCCGCTCCAGGCGAGGTCGCTCACCTGCTCGGCGAGCACGATCGCCTGCTTCTCGAGCTCGTCCGGGCCGGGCGCGGCGCCGTGGCGCTGCTGGCGCTGGCGGAGCCAGTGGCGCGTGACGCCCTCGGTCATCCCGACGACGCCGATGGCGAGAGTCCGGCGGTGCTCCTCGTCGATGTCGGCCTCGATGAGCGGGCTCACGAAGTCGGCGATGGCGTCCTGGATGGAGCGCAGGCCCCGGGCGAGCTCCTCGTCGTGGGGGGCGTCGTAGAGCATCCCCACGGCGGACTGGTTCTCGATCGTGAAGCGGAAGTAGGCGAGCATCCCGGCGTGAACCTGCTTGCGGAAGACCGTCTCGCTCCCGGCCGCCCGCGCGAGCTCGTCGACGAGCCGTGCGGTGACGTCGTCGATGAGCTCGAGGTACAGGGCCCTCTTGGAGGCGAAGTGCTGGTACAGGAGCGGCTTGGTCACACCGGCCGCCGTGGCGATGTCCTCCATCGTGGTGGCGTTGAACCCCGACCTGGCGAAGGTCTCGAGGGCGACGTCGATGAGTTGTCGGCGCCGGCGAGCAGCAGTCAGTCGCCGCCGCGGCGCCGTTGCTGTGGCGGTGGGGGTTGACATGGCGCCTGCCATCTTACCGTGCAGTAAGGATCTCCATCAGCCGCTGCGGGAGCTGCTCGGAGGAAAAGCGCAACCGTGCGACCTGCTCGTTGCGGTCGAGCACGGCAGGGTCGGGCGAGCCGAGGTAGCGGGCGAGCGGCACCGCCTCTCGGGCGTCGAACCAGGAGAACCCGTAGCGGCGGAGCTCGCTCGCCACCGGGTAGGAGCCCGCCGCGAACACCCGGCGGTGAAGGGCGGACTCGATGGCGGCGTTGCCGAAGCCCTCCCAGGTGGACGGCAGCACCACGGCATCGCTGGCGGCATAGGCGTCAGCGAGCTTCACCTCCGCCGGCTTGCCCTGGAGGAAGCTCACCGGGGAGGCCGCCTGCAGGCGGTCGACGACACCCCGGTGGTCGGGATCGACCGGCCCGAGCAGCCAGAAGCTCGCACCGAGGCGTGAGGCGAGGAGCAGTCCCCCGGCGACGTTCTTCCAGGCGGCGCCCCTGGTCGGCTGGAGGAGGAGGAGCTCCCCGCCGACCCCGAGAGCGGCTCTCGCCCGCTCCCGGTCGCCGGGTGGGACCTCCACGTCGAAGGTGTTGTAGACGGTCTCGGCCCGTACGCCCTTTGACGACAGCTCGAGGCGGGACCTCTCGTTGATCGTGACGTGCCGCCACGAGGGGTCGTCGGGCGGGGCCGAGCCGTCTGTCGACCGCGGCTGCTGCCAGGGCAGATCGTGGTGGCGGAGGAGCGTCCGGCGGCCCCGCAGGAAGGAGAGCAGGAAGGAGCCGGCTCCGGCGTCGAAACGGTCCGAGCAAGGGTTCTCGACGACGACGAGCTCGGCGCGTTCGAGCGCCGCCGCCAGGGTGCCCTTGTCGAGGACAGCCTCTGGGCCGGGGCCGGTCGCCAGGCCGGCAAGGACGAGATCGGCCCGGCCGGCGCCGGCGACGGTGGTCACCTCGGCGCCGAGGGTCTGGAAGGCCCGCTGCCAGACCCCGGAGGCCGCCGAGAGCCCGTCGTCGCCCCCGAGAGCAGGCGCCACGAACACGACGGTGGACGGGACGGCGGCTATGGCCGTCCTCCGGGTGCTCCGGCTCGCCGGCCACCTAGTAGAACTAGGCAATGCCGCGTCGTGCACTCATCACAGG
>JAKACF010000398.1 GCA_021821585.1 Actinomycetes bacterium | reverse complement strand
TCGATCGCCTCGGCGATCTCCGGGCCGTTGAAGTGGTCGAAACGGGAGGCCATCGTGTCCCAGGTGTCGAACGCACGGCTCTGGTAAGCGATCGTCCAGCGGGCGTGCCGGGAGCCGACGAGCTGCCACTCCTGACGGCTGCGCTGCCGGCCGCGGGCGCCATAGGTCGTCTCGACGACGAACGCGTCGCCGTCGTCCTGCGCCTCGAGCACGACGTAGGCGCCGTCACGCTTGCGGGCGATGACGAGGACGCTCGAGTGCTCGACCCGCAGCTTGGCGACGAGGGCCGCGTCGACCGGTCGCCGGGTGTCCTCGAGCCTGCGGCGGTGCTCGTCGACGATCATCCGCACCGCCTTCGCGTTGTCCTGCTCGGTGCCGACGAGGGGGCGGTGGTGGCGGTTGGTGAGCTTCCACCAGCCGACGAGCCCGTCGACGGCATCCTCGGCGTCTGCGACCGAGACGGCGTTCTCCCGGGCCAGCACGCCGGCGAGCATCTGGCGGAACGGAGCCTCGGCCGCCTGCTCGTCGCGCTTCGCCCGGATGGCGGCCTTCAAGAGCGGGAACATCCGCAGGTACCTGCGCCGCTCGAGGCGGGAGCGGAGGAAGCGCTCCATGTCCTCCACCTGGGCGAGGTCGAAGGCGATGACGAGGTCCGAGGTCGCAGAGAACGTGCACGAGGCCCGGACCTTGGCGGGCCCGTCGTCGTAGCGCCACCCGGTCGCCCGAGAGGGCTTGCGCCACACCGTGTCTGCGCGGTCGTAGAGGATCTTGAGCTTCCCGCCGGGGAGACGCTCGGTGACCGTGTGCGGGACGAAGGACTTCGGGCGCTCGGCGCTGGTCGGCCAGACGTCCCACTCGTCCTTGGTGTCATATGCGTTGAAGGCGCCGATGATCCGCATGCCGGGGCGCACCTCGCGCATCAGCCGTTCCTGCCAGGCGGAGAACGGCTCTGCGCCGTCGGTGAGCACGCGTTCGGCGTCCGTAACGATGGCGATGCGCCCGGCGTCGTAGTCCTCGATGCCGAGGAAGCTCACCGGCTGGGCGATCGGACGGAAGACCGGGGTGCGGTCGCAGAGCCCCTGGAGGATGAGTCCGACCCGCATGTAGTGCCGGCGGATGGCGTCGGCCTTCTCCTCGGCTTTCGTCCACTCGGCCGTCCCAGGGCGCAGCTCGACCCGCTCTTGCTCGCCGGTATCCCAGTTGCGCTCCCGGTGGACGAAGCAGTCGGCGAACTCGCTTGCCGTCGGGACGAGACGCGGCCCGGCCACGAAATTCGTCACGTAGCGATAGAGGCACTCGCCATTGCGGATGAGCAGGTAGGTCTGCTTGTTCTCCTCTGCCATGGCGGAGCTCGTCCACGGGTCGCCGTAGTCCTTCTCGCTCCAACGGGGGACGAGCGCGACGACGCCCTTGCGCTCGGAGAAGACCTGCTCCAGGTGCGCCGGGTCCGCGACGAGCCAGGCGTCGAACTCCTCGATCGAGCGAGCGTCGATCCCGCCCTCCTCGGTGGCGACCGCGCACTCCTCGTCCATCGCCAGCACGAGCTGGCGGACGGTGATCGGCGTGTCGAGCGGGGCGGGCTCGCCGTCTTGGAGCTGGACGATCCGCTCCTCGTCGCCGGCGTAGAGGCTGAGGGTCCACAGCCCCTCCTCCAGGCGCTTCAGCTTCTCTTCGAGCGGGCGGCGGATGGCGAGCGCCTCTTGCATCTGGGCGTCGAAGAGCGCCTGCATCTCCTTGTGCTTTTCGTCGAGTGCCATGCGCGTCCGCAGCGCCACGCCCCGGGTGTGCTGGAGGCGGGTCTCGACTGCGGTGAGCGAAGATGCGCTCTGAGAGACGATCGCCGTCGAGTGCTCGGCGTCGAGGGCCTCTTCGTCAGTCAGCTCGCGTGCCTTCGCCTCGAGCTCGGCAAGCTCCAAGGATGCCTGGGCGATGGCCCTGGCACGCGCCAAGGGGTCGGGACCAGCCGGGACGAGGTCAGCGCCCATTGGGGTCTTCGGCAGCCTGCGCCGGTGAGTCCAGGAACCGGAGCGTGTTCACGTCGTCGATGTGGACGAAGTCGTAGGACCTTCCGGTCGGACCGCGGACCGCTTGCTCCGTCCTTACGTCGACCGAAGCTGGTCTGTTCGGCCTCGAAGAGGACCCGACGATCGTCCCGCAGAATCGCTGGGCGCGGACCGTCCCCACCACGCGCCTTCCTTGGAGCGACCCGACCGGCAGATGGCCGCTCGTGTCGAACGCGTCTCCGTGGACGCACACCTCCGTCGGCTTCCACTCGACATAGACGAGGTCCCATTCCCCGTCGCCACGCTGGAAGATGTCGTACCCGCACTTGGCGCAGCGTTCCTGTACGACGGCGTCGGTTCCCATCACGCACCACCTCGGACGTCGACCGGCGCCCGCCTGATCTCCTCGTCGGAGACGAACAGGTCGTAGCCACCACGCGGATAAGTCTTGTTGCCGACGACCACTACGCAGTTCCAGCCGCCGCGTACTCGCTCGACGGGCACCATCACGAGCCCGGTGCGAGGGAAGTGCAGCACGAGACCCTTTACGTCGACGTACCGCCGGATGATCGGCAGCTCCGCGAGCTGCTCGTTGATCGACTTCGCCACTGGTTCCATCAGGTCACCTCCGCAAGAGCTGAGGGCGGCCGACATCGTTGTCCCGACGTCGCATGACGAAGACCCATTCGTATTCGACCCTGGCGCCGTGGTTCTGTCCGTAGCGCATGCGCGGCGTCGGGACCGTGACGTCCTGCTCTGGGGCGAGCATGTCGGTCCGTTCCATCGCCTCTCGCCACCA
>JAKACF010000397.1 GCA_021821585.1 Actinomycetes bacterium | reverse complement strand
GGCGCTCGAGTCGGCCCACGGCCTCGCCTGGATCGTCCGCGAGGCCGGACGGGTGATCCCGACCGGCTCCTCGGTGATGCTGACGCTGTCGGGCCGGGGGGACAAGGACGTGGCCCTCGTGATGGAGCGGAGCCGATGACGGACGCGCACCGCAGCGGGCTCGAGACCCGCCTGCGTGAGCGGCGCGACCGCGGCCGGAAGCTGCTCGTGCCCTACATCACCGGCGGCCTCGGCGACGACTGGGTGGCAACCCTCGAGGCCGTCGCCGCCGCCGGGGCCGACGCCATCGAGGTCGGTCTCCCGTTCTCCGACCCGATGATCGACGGGCCGGTGATCCAGGAGGCCTCGATGAGGGCCCTCGCCGCCGGCGCCACGCCGGAGGGGCTCGTGCGCCGGCTCGAGACGGCCGACGTCGGCGACACGCCGCTCGTCGTCATGACCTACTACAACCTCGTGGCGCGGGCGGGCCTGCGCCGCATGGCCAGCCTGCTGTCGACCTGCGGGGTGTCGGGGGCGATCCTCCCGGACCTGCCCGTCGACGAGGTCGACCCCTGGAAGGCCGAGGCGGACGAGGCCGGCGTGGCCACGGTGCTGCTGGCGGCCCCCACCTCGCCGGAACGGCGTCTCCGCCTCATCGCCGCCAGGGCGAGCGGCTTCCTCTACGCCGTCGGCGTCATGGGCGTGACGGGGGAGCGCGCCGCGCTCGCGACGAGCGCCTCGCTCATCGCCCGGCGCTGCAAGGAGGTGACGGACCTCCCCGTGCTCGTCGGCGTCGGGATCTCCACGCCCGAGCAGGCGGTCGAGGTCTGCGGGGTGGCCGACGGTGTCGCAGTCGGCACGGCGATCGTGCGGCGGATGCTCGAGGGCGACGGGCCCGAGGGTGTCGCAAAGCTCGTGGCGTCCTTCCGGGAGTCGCTCGACGCGATGTGAATGAGTATGCACGACGGTGTATGCTCATGCCATGCGAGCCGCCGTCATCGGCGCCAGCGGCTACCTCGGGGCCGAGCTGCTGCGCCTTCTGGCTGACCATCCCGACGTCCACGTCACCTCTGTCCAGGGCGACTCGAGCGCCGGGACGGCCGTGGCGGAGCTCTACCCCTCGCTCGCCGGCTCGTACGGGAGCCTGTTCGTCGACGCCGTCGACGCCGACGAGGCGGCCGCCGCCGACGTCGTCTTCGTCGCCGTCCCCTCCGGGCACTCCCAGCCCATCGTCGGCGACCTGGCCGGCCGGGCTCGGCTCGTCGTCGACCTCGGAGCGGACTTCCGCCTGAAGGACCCCGCTGCCTACGAGCAGTGGTACCACTTCGTCCACACGCGGCCCGACCTCCTCGCCACGGCCGTCTACGGGTTGCCGGAGCTCAACCGGTCGGCGCTCATCGGCGCCGGTCTCGTGGCGGCCCCGGGCTGCTATGTCACCGCCGCCTCGCTCGCCCTCGCCCCCTTCGTCACGAACGGCTTCGTCGAGCCGACCGGGATCGTCATCGACGCCGCCAGCGGGACCTCGGGTGCCGGCAAGTCCCCGAGCGAGAGCCTGCATCACCCCTACGTGAGCGAGCGCTTCAGCGCCTACGGCGTGCTCACCCACCGGCACACCCCGGAGATCGAGCAGGTCCTCGGCGCCGAGGTGCTCTTCACGCCGCACCTCGCGCCGATGACGAGGGGCATCCTCGCCACCTGCTACGCCCGCCCGACCTCCGGGGCGGGCGTCTCCTCGAGCGAGGAGGTGATCGACGTGCTGCGCCAGGCCTACTCCCACGAACCTTTCGTCCGCGTCTCCCGGGAGCTCGTCTCGACCGGTGACGCCTACGGATCCAACGTCGCTCACCTCACGGCTCGCTACGACCCGAGGACGAACTGGATCGTCGCCTTCGCCGCCATCGACAACCTCGTGAAGGGCGGTGCCGGCCAGGCGGTCCAGGCCGCCAATGTCGCCCTCGGGCTCCCCGAGAGCGCCGGGCTGCCACTCGTCGGGCTGGCGCCGTGAGCGGTCTCGTGCCGCTCGGCTTCGCGGCCGCCGGCGGGGCGGCAGGCGTGAAGGAGCACGGCGCGCCCGACCTCGCCCTCGTCGCTGCGGTGCCGCCGGGCGCAGTCCCGGCCGCGGCGGTGTTCACGAGGAACCTGGCGGCCGCCGCCCCGGTCCAGCTGAGCAGGCGCCACCTCGCCGAGAGCGCGGGGCGGATCGGTGCCGTCGTCCTCAACAGCGGTTGCGCCAACGCCGGCACCGGTGAGGCCGGCCTTCGCGGGGCTGCCGCCACGGCCAACGCCGTCGGGCACCTGCTCGGCCTCCCGCCCGAGCAGGTGCTCGTCTGCTCGACCGGCGTGATCGGCACCGAGCTCCCCCTCCGGCGGATCGAGGAGGCGCTGCCCGGGCTGTGCAAGGAGCTCGGGGACTCAGACGAGGCACTCCTCTCGGCCGCCCGGGCGATCATGACCACCGACACCCGGGAGAAGGTTGCGTCGGCGGAGCTGGCGGGTGGCGCACGCCTGGCGGCGATCGGAAAGGGGGCGGCGATGCTCGCTCCCGACATGGCGACGATGCTGGCGGTGCTGCTCACCGACGCCGTGGTGGCACCGGAGCTCCTCCAGCGGGCCCTCGGGCGGGCGACCGAGCGCTCCTTCAACGAGCTCTCGGTGGACGGCTGCACGTCGACCAACGACACGGTCGTCGCGCTCGCGAGCGGTGCCTCCGGAGTCGATCCGGACGAGGCGGAGCTCACCGCCGCCCTGACGGCGACCTGCCGGAACCTCGCCCACCAGATGGCGGCCGACGCAGAAGGGGGCACCAAGGTGGTCCGCGTGACGGTCTCGGGCGCCGCCGACGAC
>JAKACF010000396.1 GCA_021821585.1 Actinomycetes bacterium | reverse complement strand
CGAAATCCTGGACGGCGGCCAGGTCCTCGGCCGTCGCTCCCCGCGCATCGGCGAGCTCTTCCCGGGTGAGGTGTCGCCGCTCGCCCACCGGCTGGCTGCCGAGTGTCTCGAGGCGTTCGGAGGTGGGGAAGGACGGTGGCGGCCGCAGCACGACGGTGACCACGACCCGCTCCTCGGCCCCCACCGGCCCGGCCGGGACGGCGCCCTCCAGCGGACGGCGCTCGCTGCCCGGAAGGGCGACGGAGGCACCAGCCGGATCGGTCACCTCACAGCTTGGCGAGCATCGACTGGCAGGAGCTCACGTCCACCCCGCCGCCCTGCTCGACCTCGAGGCTCGAGATCACTCCGTCCTCGATGACAGCCGCGTACCGCCGCGAGCGCACGCCGAGACCGGCACCGGAGAGGTCGGCCTCGAGACCCATCGCCTTCGCGAACTCGGCGTTGCCGTCCGCCAGCATGAGGATCCGGTCGCCGGCGCCCTGTGAGTCGGCCCACGCCTGCATGACCCACGGGTCGTTGACGGCGATGCAGGCGACGAGGTCGACACCCTTGTCCCGCAGCTCGTCGTAGTTCTCGAGGTAGCCGGGGAGGTGGATCTTCGAGCAGCCGGGCGTGAAGGCCCCCGGGACGGCGAAGAGGACCACCTTCCCCTTGGCGAGCACCTCCCCGGTCCGCACGGGCTGCGGGCCGTCCGTGCCCATCGTGCGAACCTCGACGTCGGGGATGCGGCTTCCGGATGCGACGGTCATCGTTCCTCCCTCGTTTCTGTCTCCAGCGCTGTGACGCTACCGGCGGGTATGTGACGGGCATGCGGCAGGAGCTGAAGGGCCGGGTGGCGCTCGTCACGGGCGGCTCCGGGGGCATCGGGAGGGCGCTCGTCGCCGCCCTCGCCAGCGCCGGGTCGGACGTCGCCGTCGGCTACCGCTCGAACGAGCAGGCGGCCCTCGAGTCGGTCGAGCAGGCGCGGCGCCTCGGCGTGCGGTCCGTGGCGGTGCGCTGCGACCTCTCCGAGCCGGCGGAGGCGGTCAGCCTGGCCGACGACGTCGAGCAGCTGCTCGGCGGGGTCGACCTGTTCGTGTCCAACGCCGGGCTCGGCATTCGGGCCGGGGCCGACGAGATCGACGAAGCCCTGTGGCGCGCCACGCACGCCGTCAACCTCGAGTCCCCCTTCCTGCTCACCCGGCGCCTCGCCGGGCCGATGGCCGGGCGAGGCTTCGGCCGGGTGCTCTACGTCTCCTCGGTGGCGGCCTTCACCGGTGGCCTCGTCGGCCCGCACTACGCCTCGGCGAAGGCCGGCCTGCAGGGACTCGTCGCCTGGTTCTCGAGCCACCTCGCCGAGCGGGGCGTCACCGTCAACGCGATCGCGCCGGCGCTCGTCGAAGGGACGGCGATGCTCCCGGTGAGCGGGCCCGGCGCCGCCCCGACCCCGGTCGGGCGCTACGGCACGCCCGAGGAGGTGGCCGAGCTCGCTCTCGCCATGCTGGCGAACGGCTACCTGACCGGCAAGGTCGTCCTGTTGGACGGGGGCCTCTACCCCCGCTGAGGCGCCCGTCCCTGCTCGATGCAGTAGTGAGGGTTCCAGAGGACGAGCTCGCCGGAGTAGGTGGCGACCCGTCCGGTGGCACAGCACCGTGCTCCCGGCTCGAGGCCGGCGACCCTCCGCCGGCCGAGGAAGACGAGCGAGAGCCTGCCGGAGCCGTCGCTCAGCACGCAGCGGTAGGCGACGCTGGAGCCGACCGGCAGCGCGGACGACTCGGTGATCTCGCCGCGGGCGACGACGAGCTCCCTCGGCCGCACCTCGGCCAGCCGCGCCACCTGGCCGTCGCCCCGCCGGGCGGCCTCCAGGCAACCAAGCCAATCGTCCCTCATCCTCGCGATGCTCCGGTCGCGCCCGACTCGAGGTGGGCGAGCGACTGGTTGAGCCGGAAGACGTTCACGTACGGCGAGCCGAGGAAGCCCCAGTAAGGCCCGATCACGTGGGTGGCGACGAGGTGGCGGACCGCTGCCACCGGGAGGTGGTTCGCCCTGGCGACGGCGTCCACCTGCGCGTACGCCGACCGAGGACTGATGTCGGGGTCGACGCCGCTCCCCGAGCCGGTGACGAGCTCGTTCGTCGGCCTGATGCCCTCCTTCTCGAGCCGGCGCACCTGGGCGCGGGCGAAGTCGAGGAGGAGCTTGGACTTCGGGCCGTAGTTCTGGGGCCCGGTCGCCATCGGGTTGTCGGCGTCGGGCCGGCCCTGGAACCACCTCGGTCCAGGCCAGTGCTGGCCGATGAGGCTGGAGCCCACGTAGCCGTGCCGCGAGCTGACGAGGTCCCCGTTCGCCTGGCGGTTGAAGAAGGCCTGGCCGACGCCGGTGATGAGCAGGGGATAGGCCAGCCCGAGGAGGACGAAGAAGACGATGGAGACGACGACGGCGCGCCGCAGGTGGACGAGCATCAGTACCACCTCACTGCGGTGAGGAAGAGATCGATCAGCTTGATGAAGATGAACGGGGCGATAAGGCCGCCGACCCCGTAGATGAGGACGTTGCGGCGCAGGATCTGGGCCGCGCTCATCGCCCGGAAGCGGACGCCCCGGAGCGCCAGCGGGATGAGGGCGATGATCACGAGGGCGTTGAAGATGACCGCCGACAGCACTGCGCTCGTGGGCGAGTGGAGGTGCATGATGTTGAGCGCCTTCAGCTGCGGGTAGGTGGCGACGAACAGGGCCGGGATGATGGCGAAGTACTTGGCGACGTCGTTGGCGATCGAGAAGGTGGTGAGCGCCCCCCGGGTGATGAGGAGCTGCTTGCCGATCTCGACGATGTCGAGGAGCTTCGTCGG
>JAKACF010000395.1 GCA_021821585.1 Actinomycetes bacterium | reverse complement strand
CACTGGCGGCCGCCCCGGCCGTCGAGTCCGGGCGCTTCCTCGTCCCGAGCATCCTCGGCGAGGCGCCGTGAGCCTGCTCGACGAGGGCGTCGTCGCCATCGCCGAGGCGGTCCGCAGCGGGAGGGCAAAGGCGGCCGAGGTGGTGGAGGAGTCGCTCTCGCGCATCGGGGCGGGAGACGGCGAGCTGCACTGCTTCCACACCGTCATGACCGAGGAGGCGCGCCGCCAGGCGGCCGAGGTCGACGCCGCGGTGGCGGCCGGGCGCGACCCGGGGCCGCTCGCGGGGGTCCCGGTCGCCCTGAAGGACAACCTCTGCACGAAGGGCACGCTCACCACCTGCTCGTCGAAGATCCTCGAGGACTGGGTGCCGCCGTATGACGCCACGGTGGTCGAGCGGCTGGCGGCCGCCGGCGCGGTCGCCGTCGGCAAGACGAACCTCGACGAGTTCGCCATGGGCTCCTCGACGGAGAACTCCGCCTTCGGGCCGACCCGCAACCCGTGGGACACCACGCGGGTGCCGGGCGGCTCCTCGGGCGGGAGCGCGGCGGCCGTGGCGGCCGGCTTCGTCCCGCTCGCCCTCGGCTCGGACACCGGCGGCTCGATCCGCCAGCCCGCCTCGCTCTGCGGGGTGGTGGGCGTGAAGCCCACCTACGGGCTCGTCTCCCGCTACGGCCTCATCGCCTTCGCGAGCTCGCTCGACCAGATCGGCACCTTCGCGCTCACCGTCCGCGACGCCGCGATCGGTCTCGAGGTGATCGCCGGCCACGACGGGCGGGACTCCACCTCGCTCGACCGGGAGGCGCCCGAGCTCGTCCCGTCGCTCTCGGGCGGCGTCGAGGGACTGCGCATCGGCGTGATCGAGGACTTCGTGGCGGACGTGAGCGCATCGGCCCAGGCGGCGACGACGGCGGCCGCCGAGGCGCTGGCCTCGGCCGGGGCCAAGGTGGAGGCCACCTCGGTGCCGGAGGTGCTGCACGGACTGCCCGCCTACTACGTCATCGCCCCCGCCGAGGCCTCCTCCAACCTCGCCCGCTACGACGGCGTCCGCTACGGGCTCCGGGTCGACGGCCCCGACGTCGCCACGATGAACGCGAGGACGAGGGGCGCCGGCTTCGGCCCGGAGGTGCGCCGGCGGATCATGATCGGCACCTACGCCCTCTCGGCCGGCTACTACGACGCCTACTACGGCCAGGCCCAGCGGGTGCGCACCCTCGTCGTGCGGGCCTTCGAGCGCGCCTACCGGGACTTCGACGTCCTCATCGCCCCCGTGACGCCGTCTGAGGCCTTCCGGCTCGGCGAGAAGACGGCCAACCCGCTCGAGATGTACCTGTCCGACGTCTGCGCCGTCCCGTCCAACCTGGCCGGCCACCCGGCCGTGAGCGTCCCCTTCGCCCTCGGCGAGGCGGGGCTGCCGGTCGGCGTCCAGGTGCTCGCCCCGGCGCTCGGGGAACCGCTCATGTTGCGGGTGGCGGCCGCGCTCGAGGCGGCCGCCCCGGCCGGGGTGCGTGGCCCCGTCCGCCCGGGCGGGACGAGGGAGGCGGGCCGTGCCTGAGGGCTACGAGACGGTCGTCGGCCTCGAGGTCCACTGCGAGCTGTCGACGAGGACCAAGCTGTTCTGCTCGTGTGCCAACGCCTTCGGCGACGAGCCGAACACCAACGTCTGCCCGGTCTGTCTCGGTCTTCCCGGGTCGCTCCCGGTGCTGAACCGGCGGGCGGTCGAGCTCGCCATGCGCATCGGCCGGGCCCTCGGCTGCGAGATCCGGCCGTCGATCTTCCACCGGAAGAACTACTTCTATCCCGACATGCCGAAGGACTACCAGGTCAGCCAGTACGACGAGCCGATCAACGTGAACGGCCACCTCGACCTGCCCGACGGCACCCGGGTCGGCATCGAGCGTGCCCACATGGAAGAAGACACCGGCAAGACGACCCATGTCGGCGAGAGCGGCCGGATCCACGGGGCGAGCCACTCGCTCGTCGACTACAACCGGGCGGGGGTGCCCCTCGTCGAGATCGTCTCGGCCCCCGACATGCGCTCGGGGGAGCAGGCGAGGGCGTACGTGAGCGAGCTGCGGGCCATCCTCGTCGCCACCGGCGCCTCCGACGGCCGGATGGAGGAGGGCTCGCTCCGGGTCGACGCCAACATCTCGGTCCGGCCCCTCGGCACCTCGGAGTTCGGGACCCGCTGCGAGGTGAAGAACCTGAACTCGCTCCGCTCGCTCGTCCGTGCCGTCGAGTACGAGGCCGAGCGGCAGGCCGCCCTCGTCGAGGCGGGGGAGAAGGTCCGCCAGGAGACCCGCCACTGGGACGAGGACGCCGGGGTCACCCACTCCCTCCGCTCCAAGGAAGAGGCCTACGACTACCGCTACTTCCCCGAGCCCGACCTCGTCCCGGTCGTCCCGGACGAGGCGCTCCGGGCGGCGGCGGAGGAGGGCAGCGTCGTGCTCCCGGCCGAGCGCCGGAGCCGTCTCGGCGCGCTCGTCGGCGACGGGGCGAGCGCCGACCAGGTCCAGACCGTGATCGAGCTCGAGCTCGACGACCTCGTCGCCGATGCCGTGGCGGCCGGCGCCGACGCCCGCCTCGCCCTCGCCCGGGCCGCCAACGAGGCGGCCGCCAAACCGGAGGGCGCCCGGCGCCTCGACCCGGGCGCCTTCGCCGCCCTCGTCGGGCTCGAGGCCGCCGGCACGCTGTCGGCGACCCAGTCCAAGGCGGTCCTCGCCGTCATGTGCGACGAGGGCGGCGACCCCGGGGAGATCGCCCGGCGCCTCGGCTTCGAGGCGCTCGGCTCCGGCGACCTCGACCGCCTCGTGGACGGGATCATCGCC
>JAKACF010000394.1 GCA_021821585.1 Actinomycetes bacterium | reverse complement strand
ACCATCCCGAGCGGCTCGGTGAGGGCCGACTGGGCGATGGCCCGGGCGACGCCGAAGTCCCCGATGCGGACGTGGCCCTCGTCGTCGAAGAGGAGGTTCCCCGGCTTGATGTCGCGGTGGATGATGCCGCGGCGGTGCGCGTAGGCGAGGCCGGAGGCGGCCTGGGCCCCGAAGGAGGCCACCTGGGCGTGGGTGAGCCGGACCCCGGAGTCGAGCAGGGTCCGCAGGTTGCCGCCGACGAGGAGCTCGAGGACGAGGTAGGGACCGGCCTGCTGCTCGCCCCAGTCGAAGACCCGCATGACGTGGGGATGGTCGAGGGAGGCGGCGAGGCGCGCCTCGGCCCTGAAGCGCCGCAGGAACGACTCGTCGCGGGCGAGCGCCGGGTGGAGCACCTTGACGGCGACGCGCCTGCCGAGTCGCGTGTCCACGGCGGCGAAGACCTGCGCCGAGGCACCCGAGCCGATGGGGGCGAGGAGCCGGTAGCGGTCTCCGACGACGCGACCGACCTGTTCTGCGATGCTCGACATGAGTATCGCCACGAGACTACTTGCCCGAGCCGAGGTGGCGGGGGCTCTGCCGGTTGTCGAGCCGCCGGGACCTGTGCGCCGGCGACGGGCTGGTGGGCAGGCTCTGCCACGCAGCCGTCTCGGCGCCGCACTGCTCGATGTCTGCCGCATCGCCGCACCCCGGGGACTCCCTGCAGTCCCCATCGGCGCCTCGACTCTCAGGTAGGTGACCCGAGGATGGCGCCTCCTCGACAAGGGCGGTTCCGCTGCCGCCAGTAGCCTCCGCCCGCTGGCCGGACCCGGATGCACACCGCTCGGACGGCGCGCCGAGCTGTTCTGCGGTGCCATCGCCGCGCCGCTGTTCACGAGCGGCTCCGCGGCCATCGCCGCCACGCGGATCGGGTACGACTGGCGCAGCCTGCCGGTGAGCTCCTTGGCGATCGGCCGTCGCGGGTGGCGCCAGCGCGTACGCGAGCACTTCCTGGCGGGGACCTCGAAGCCCTGCTGGCCGGGCGGAGACGCCTCCGGGCGGCGCCCGTCGTCAGCGGCCGTCGACGAGTCCCCAATGGACGCCGTCGACCGTCCGCCAGACCCCCTCGCCGAACTCGATCGCCCACCCGTGGTAGGCGTCGTTGAAGGTGACGCCGACCCCGCTGTCGCTGCCGGTGTCGACCACCCCCTCGGCCCGGGTCCAGACCCGCCCGCCGTCCGAGGTCACGAGGACGCCCACGCCGCTCACCCCGATCCAGGCCGTCCCGGGCGAGATCGTGGCGAGCTGGGAGAGCTGCCCGGCGTAGGCCAGCTGCCCGAAGGGCGCACGGCCGGCGAGCGGCCCGGTCGTCGGGCCGAAGCCGGTGTAGGCGACGGGCGTAAAGGTCCTGCCGCCGTCGCGCGAGACGAAGACGGCCTTGGCCGAGACGTCCTCGCCGGCCACCGGCCGCCCGCCGCAGATCAACCAGAGCCTCCCGCCCCCGACCGCCGCCAGGTCCGCCCTCTGCCAGGCCGAGCACGGGTCCGGGAGCGCCGTCCAGCTGGCACCGTCGTTCGTCGTGAGTGCCAGCCCCCCTCCGCCCGTCACGCCGTAGGAGACGACGTAGGCCTCATCGAGGGTCACCCTGGCCAGGATGTCACCGCCGTCATAGGCCTCGGCCAGCCCCGACGGCGCGGCGGCCCGGCTCCAGTGGCGGCCGCCGTCGGTCGAGACGGCGAGGCGGACCCCGCACGGCGTCGCAGGCTCGGCCGGGCCGTGACAGACCGCATAGGTCGCCCAGACGTCCTCGCCGAGGGGGACGAGGCGCTCGAGCAGCCCCCCGAACGACGGTCCCTCGGTCCAGGTCCGCCCTCCGTTCGCCGTGAGAGCCAGCCCGGCCGGCCCGAAGGCGTAGCCGGTCGCCGACGAGGAGAACTGCACCTGCGAGTAGCCGTTCGAGAAGGGGAAGGGACCGACGAGGTGCCAGCTGCGCCCCCCGTCCTCGCTGCGCGCCAGCTGCTCGGTCGTCGCCCCGGCCCGGGTGTGGCGCTCGATGGCGTACCCCGTCGAAAGGGTGGGGAAGACCGGGTCGGAGGCGAGGTCGTACACCGGGACGAGCGCCCCCGACGCCGGGAGCGCCCCCCCGGGAGGGCCGGCCGGGCCGGTACCGGTCTCGACATGGGCCTGTGAGGTCAGCTCGGTGACGAGGTAGCCGGCCGCCGCCGCCACGACGAAGGCCACGGCCGCCACGACGGCGACGACGAGGCCGCGACGTCGCCTGAGCGGGAGGGCGCTCGCTCCCACGGGCTAGCGGGCGGGGCTCACGGGAGCTCGCCGGTCTCGAGCAGGTGGCGGAAGCCCCCCTCGTCGAGGAGGGGGATGCCGAGCTCGCCTGCCTTGGTGACCTTGGCCGTCCCGGGAGAGGCGCCGACCACGACGGCCGTCGTCCTCGCCGAGACCGACCCCGGCGACTTCCCGCCGCGGGAGGTGATCGCCTCCTCCGCCCCCTCGCGCGAGAACCCTTCGAGCGCGCCCGTGACGACGATGCTCTTGCCCTCGAGCACCTGGGGGTGCTGCGAGACGACCCTCGTCCCGAACGAGACGCCGCCCGAGCCCAGCCGCCCGATGAACTCCCGGTTGCGCCCGGTGCGGAAGAAGGCGGCGACGCTCGCCGCGATGATCCCTCCGATGCCGGGTGTCTCGGCCAGCTCCTCCTCGCCGGCCGACATGATGGCGTCCAGGTCGCCGAAGGCGGTCGCCAGGGCGTGGGCGACCGTGCCGCCGACGTGGCGGATCCCGAGGGCGACGAGGAGGTTCGGGAGCGGACGGCCCCGCGAGGCGTCGATCGCCGCCAGCAGG
>JAKACF010000393.1 GCA_021821585.1 Actinomycetes bacterium | reverse complement strand
TGAGCCGGATGCATGACCTGCACGTCCGGTTCTGATGGGGGGCTCCTGGCCGCAAGGCCAGGGGCCTACCCGCTCGGGGGCCTCTCCGGGCCGCCAGACCGCCCGGGACGACCGGCCCTTCGAGATGGCCGAGGGAGCGGAGCGTCGGCGTGCGACGGGGCGGTGCCTCCCGGCGGCGCCCTCCTCGGCTGCCGGGGGCTCCCGGTCTCTGACCGGGCGTCCCGGTGTCCTGTCAGGGACGAGGTGCAGGGCCGGCAACTTCTCGAGTGAACCCTTGCGACGCCATGCTCCGTGAGTAGAATACTGAGTATGCTACTGACCGGAACGAGGCCATGGGCGTCCGCCACGCACTGCTGGCCCTGCTGAGCGAGGGCCCGAAGTACGGCCTGCAGCTGCGCCAGGAGTTCGAGGAGCGCACCGGCGACGTCTGGCCGCTCAACGTCGGCCAGGTGTACACGACCCTCGGCCGCCTCGAGCGTGACGGGCTCGTCGAGGCCGACGACGTCCACGAGGACGAGCGCCAGCGGGGCTACCGGATCACGCCCGATGGCGAGAAGGAGCTGTCCGCCTGGCTCGGCACGCCCTCGGAGGCCTCCCCGCCCCGGGACGAGCTCGTGATCAAGGTGCTCGTCGCCATGCGCGTGCCGGGCGTCGAGGTCCGGGAGCGGGGCGCAGGTGATCACCTACGCGACGCTGTTCGGGATCGCCCTCGCCCTCGCCGTCCTCGCCATGACGGTGGGCCTTCTGCGCAGTGAGACCGCCGGCGACCTGCGCACGCTGGCGGCGACGGGGGCGGGGAGCCGCACCCGTCGTGCGTTGACGGCGACCACCGCGGGGGCGCTCGCGTTCCTCGGGGCCCTCCTCGGGACGATCGGCGGGTACGCCGCGACGGTCGCCTGGTTCTCCGCCAGCACTCTCAACGGAGGCGTCTCGGCGCTCGCCAACGTCCCGCTCCGGAGTCTCGTCGTCATCCTCGTCCTCATGCCCCTTGCCGCCGGCGCCGCCGGCTGGCTGGTGGCGGGACGGGAACCGCCGGTGATCGCACGCCAGCCGATGGAGTGAGCTGTCGGGAGCCGGCTCGAGGCGACCGTGCGAGTGGCCCGTGCTGCCATGCGCCATGCCGGGCGGGCTCTTCTCCGGGCAGCACGCCGGCGATGAGATCCGGGGCCGGACGCCGTCGGACTGTCGAGTGCACGAGTGCGGAGGTACCGTCGGGCGCCCGCGTGGGCGACCGGAAGGGGAGGAAGCGATGCCGTCGAACCCGACAGGGGAATCCCAGGCGCTGGCGCGCTGGCTGAAGGGCCAGCGCGAGCATGTTCTCGAGGCTGTGGAGGGCCTCGGCGTGGAGGATCTCCGGCGGCAGGTTCTCCCGTCGGGCTGGACGTGCCTCGGTCTGGTGAACCACCTCTCCCTCGACGTGGAGCGCTTCTGGTTCCAGGCGGTCGTCGCCGGCGAGCAGCCCGTGATCGAGGAGGTGCTCGCCTCGTCGGAGGACGCCTGGAACGTCGGCGCGGAGGTACCGCCCGAGGACGTGCTCCGCGGGTACCGCGACAACGTCGAGCGTGCCGATGCGGTCATGGCCGGCCGGCCCCTTGATGCCGCGCCGGCGTGGTGGCCGGAGTTCTTCGGCTCCTGGAGGCTCCACAGCGTCCGGGAGGTCGTGCTCCACGTCATGACGGAGACCGCCACGCACGCCGGTCACCTCGACGCGGCACGTGAGCTGATCGACGGCAAGCTGCATCTCGTCCTCGCCGAGTGAGAAAGGGCCGCACGATCGAGCGGGCAGGCACGGCCGTAACCGGTTCCCGCGGCCGGCGAGGGTGAGGGCGCCGCAGGCTGCGCCGAGGCGTACCGCTCAGCGTGCGAGCCGCATGACGGCCGATCCGTCGACCACGTACACCGCTCCGCTCGGTCCGCCGAGCAGGCCCGCCTCCGACGACGGGAGGGGCAGCCTCGCGACGCCGCCGATGGGCTCGTCGGTCCTGAGGTCGTAGGCCACGACGCCCCTCCTGTCGGCCAGCCACAGCACGTCGCCCGCTGTGGAGGCGGCGAACGCGCCCGGCCCGAAGGGACGGGGAAGGGGCCCGGCCGTCCCGTCAGCGGCCAGGGCGTAGGTGCCTGCACCCTTGGCCGAGGAGGCGGGGGAGCCCGAGGTGACGAGGAGGTGCGTCCCGGCGCAGGTGAGGAGGGGAGCGCCGGGGAGCCGCAGCGTCCGCGCCTCGAGCCGCCCTCCGTCCGCCGGGATCGTCGACAGCTCGGCGTACCCGGCCCCGGACCGCATGGTGAGGGTCGCGATCCGCCCCCCACACCAGACGAGCGACGGTGCCACGACGGGGTAGCCGAAGATGCCGGTGGCGAGGACTCTCGCCCGGCCGCCTCGGAGCTGCACGAGCTCGCTCGTCGTTGCCCCCGGGGCGCTCGCCCCGAGCACCCAGGCGGTGGAGCCCCGAGCGACGACCTCCATCGGGTCTTCGACCGAGTAGGTGAAGACCGCCCGACCCGTCGCTGCCTCGTACTGCACCACCCGGTTGCCGCCGAGGGCCCGCAGCGGAGGGCTCGGAGGGACGTTCGCCTGCCCGGGCTGCGTCGGCTCGGACGCCACCCAGACGTACCTGCCGTTCCCCGACACCGAGGGCATCGTGCCCGTCGACTCGGTGTGCACGGAGTGGTCGGAGAGGTCGACGATCTCGAGCCTGCCGAGGGTCGGCCGGGCGATCGGCCTGCCCTCGAGGCAGGCGGCGGACGTCGGCTGCCAGCACGGTGAGGAGCGGCCCGACACGGCGATCCAGAGGTGGTTCGACGCGAGCGCCAGGCCGGCGATCGCACCGCCCGGCGGG
>JAKACF010000392.1 GCA_021821585.1 Actinomycetes bacterium | reverse complement strand
CCCGGCTCCCCGGCGGCACCCTCGAGGGCGTCGACGCCTCGGTCCACCTCGCCGGCGCACCGATCATCGGCCGCTGGACGACGAGGCGGCAGGAGGAGATCCGCTCGAGCCGGATCGCCCTCGGCGAGCTCATCGCCCGCAGCCTGGCCGCCCTCGAGAGGCGGCCGGCCGTGCACGTCACCGGGTCGGCCATCGGCATCTACGGCGACCGCGGCGAGGAGCTACTCGACGAGTCGAGCGAGACCGGCTCCGGCTTCCTGGCGGACGTCTGCCGAGCCTGGGAGGCCGCCGCCGAGCCGGCCGCCGCCGCCGGGATCCGCACCGTGACGGTCCGGACCGGGATCGTGATCGGCCGGGGCGGCGCCCTCGGCCCGCAGCTCCCCCTGTTCAAGCTGGGCCTCGGCGGCCGCCTCGGGAGCGGGCGCCAGTGGGTGAGCTGGATCTCGCTTCGCGACGAGGTCGGCGCCATCCTGCACGCCCTCTCCGACGGCGGGCTCACCGGCGCCGTGAACGCCACCTCGCCGAACCCGGTGCGCAACGAGGAGTTCACCGCCGCCCTCGCCCGTGCGCTGCGCCGCCCGGCCGTCCTCGCCGTCCCCGCCGCCGCCCTGAAGCTGGCACTCGGGGCCGGGCCGGCCGAGGAGATGCTGCTCGCCAGCCAGCGGGTGCGCCCCTCCCGCCTGCTCGGGAGCGACTACCGCTTCGCCGAGCCGACGCTCGAGGAGGCCCTCGCCACCGCTCTCGGGTGACCGGCGGGTCAGTTCCAGTGTACGCTCGGGCCGGCCGAAGGAAGGTGCGATGACGAACTGGAACTTCGCCGAGGTGTTCGAGGCCGCCGCCGAGATCCGCGGCGACTCGAGAGCCCTCGTGCACGGCGCGACGACCCGATCCTGGAGGGAGTTCGACAGGAGGGCGGCCGGGTTGGCGCGGACCTACCTGGCGGCGGGCCTCGGCCGGCAGGCCAAGGTCGCCCAGTACCTCTACAACTGCAACGAGTACCTGGAGTCGCTCTACGGGGCCGTCAAGGCCGGCATGGTCCCGGTCAACACGAACTACCGCTACGCCGACGCCGAGCTCGCCTACCTGTGGGACAACTCCGACGCCGAGGCCGTCGTCTTCCACGGCGCCTTCACCGAACGGGTCGAGCGCGTGCGGGGGCTCGTGGCGAGGGTCAGGCTGTTCCTCCACGTCGACGACGGCTCGGGCGCCCGCCCTGACTGGGCGATGGACTACGAGGAGGCGGCCGGGTCGCTGGCGGACGGCGAGGACACGAGGATCGAAGGCCCCTGGGGCCGCTCGGGCGACGACCTCTACCTCCTCTACACCGGCGGCACCACCGGCATGCCGAAGGGCGTCATGTGGCGCCAGGACGACCTCTTCTCGCTCCTCAACGCCGGGAGCCCGATCCCGATGCCCGACGACGGGGGCATGGAGGGGATCAGGCAGGCCCAGGCCGCCCTCCAGGAGAGCCCCCCGGCGGTCCTGCCCGCCTGCCCGCTCATGCACGGTACGGGAGCCTTCACCGCCCTCAGCTCGCTGTTCCTCGGCGGCTGCGTCGTCACCCTCGCCGACCGGCGCCTGCGGGCCGAGGAGCTGCTCGAGACCGTCGGCAGGGAGCGGGTCAACCTCGTGAGCATCGTCGGGGACACCTTCGCCAAGCCCATCCTCGCCGCCCTCGAGGCCGAGCCGGGGCGCTACGACCTCTCGAGCCTGCTCGGCATGATCTCCTCGGGGGTGATGTGGAGCGAGGAGGTGAAAAAGGGGCTCCTCCGCCACAACCCGAACATGCTCCTCGTCGACGCCTTCTCCTCCTCCGAGGCCCTCGGCATGGGATCGTCGGTCTCGACCGGGGTGGCGGCGGCCCACACGGCCCGCTTCACGATCGGGGAGCGCGCCAGGGTGATCGACGAGAACGGAAGGGAGATCGTGCCCGGCAGCGGCGTGGCCGGCCGCCTGGCCCTCGGCGGGAGGATCCCCCTCGGGTACTACAAGGACGCCGACAAGACCGCCGCCACCTTCGTCACGATCGACGGGGAGCGCTACTCCGTGCCGGGGGACTACGCCGTCGTCGAGGCGGACGGCTCGCTCCAGCTGCTCGGCCGGGGCTCGGTCTCGATCAACACCGGCGGCGAGAAGGTCTTCCCCGAGGAGGTCGAGGAGGCCCTGAAGACCCACCCGGCCGTCGCCGACGCCGTCGTCGTCGGCATCCCCGACGACCGCTTCGGCGAGGCGATCACCGCCCTCGTCCAGCTGGCGCCCTCGGGCGAGGCCGACGAGTCCGAGCTCGCCTGGCACGTGAAGGAGCAGCTGGCGAGCTACAAGGCGCCCCGCCACGTCGTCGTGGTCGACTCGCTCGGCCGCTCCCCCGCCGGAAAGGCGGACTACAAGGGCCTGCGGGCGCTCGCCATGGAGCGCCTCGGCGTCAGCGCCTGAGCCCTCGCCGCCTGGCGGTTCGAGCCGGCTCCGCCGGTAGGGCGACGCTCACGCCTCGGTGTCGTCCTCCTCCACGGCTCCGGTCAGTCCCCCGCCGGGACCGGCCGGCACGCCCGGGCCGTCGGGGTCGAAGCTCCCGTCCGAGGCCCGCCGGTAGGGGTACCAGCGCCCGTCCGGGCCGAGGCGGAGCTGGCGCTCCCCGGCGGTCAGCCGGTTGCGGCGTGCGGTCGCCCGGCCGCCGAGGAGCGCCCGGCCGGCGGCCATGGCCTCCGGCGGAGGGTCCCACGACTCCTCGAGGGTGGCGAGGGCGGCCGCCCCTCCCGCCTTCCAGGCGAGCCCCCGGCGCAGCAGCTGGCGGGGGCGCAGGCCCGCCCGGGCGGCGAGGCCGGCGAGGTCGGCGGCCG
>JAKACF010000391.1 GCA_021821585.1 Actinomycetes bacterium | reverse complement strand
GCCTCGTCGGCGAGACGGTCGACGCCGAGGGCCGGCGCGCCTACGTGACGACGCTGCGCGCCCGCGAGCAGGACATCCGCCGGGAGCGGGCCTCCTCGAACGTCTGCACGAACCAGACGCTGATGGCCGTCACCGCCGCCATCCAGCTCGGCTGGCTCGGGACGGCCGGCCTGGCCGAGGTGGCACTCGGCTCGGCGCGTGCGGGTCGCTACGCCCACGAGGTGCTGTGCGCCCTCGACGGCGTGGAGCCGATCTCGACCGCCCCCTTCGTCCGGGAGTTCGCCCTGCGCCTGCCGGTTCCGGCCGAGGTCGCCGTCGACCGGCTCGCCGAGGAGGGCTACCTCGCCGGCGTGGCCGTCCGGGAGGGCTTCGAGGGGACCGAGGCTGAAGGCGCACTCCTCGTCGCCACGACCGAGCGGCGGACCCGTGCCGAGATCGACGGCTTCGCCGCCAGCCTGGAGAAGGTGATCCGATGACGCCCCCCGAGACCGAGACCCACCCGACCGGCCCCCTCCCCGGCGGGCGGGCGCTGTCGGCGCCGCTGCTTGGCCGGGAGGACGAGCCCACCTTGTTCGAGCTCTCCTCGCCCGGCCGCCGGGCGAGCTCGCTGCGCACAACCGGACTGCCGCAGTGGGGCGCCGACGAGCTCGTCCCGGCCTCGTGGCTTCGGACCGAGCCCGTCCCGCTCCCAGAGGTCTCCGAGCGGGACCTCGCCGCCCACTTCACCAGGTTGAGCCACCGGCAGTACTCGGTCGACCTCGGGGCCTACCCGCTCGGCTCCTGCACGATGAAGTACAACCCGAAGGTCTGCGACGAGGCGGCCGCCCGGGCAGGGTTCGCCAACGTCCACCCCGCCTCGCCGCCCTTCCTCGTCCAGGGCTGGCTCCAGGTCCTCTGCGAGCTCGAGGAGATGCTCTGCGAGGTGACAGGGATGGCCGCCGCCACCCTGCAGCCGGCGGCCGGGGCGGCCGGCGAGCTCACCGGCCTGCTCCTCATGCGGGCCTACCACGCCGCCCGGGGCCAGGACCGCCGGAAGGTCATCATCCCCGACTCCGCCCACGGCACCAACCCCGCCTCGGTCACCCTCGGTGGCTACGAGGTGACGACGGTCGGCACGAACGCGCGGGGTGGCGTGGACCTCGACAGCCTGCGGGCCGCCCTCGACGAGGACGTCGCCGGCATCATGCTCACCAACCCGAGCACGCTCGGGCTGTTCGAGGAGGACATCTCCGAGATCGCGGCTGCCGTCCACGAGGTCGGCGCCCTGCTCTACTACGACGGTGCGAACCTGAACGCCATCCTCGGCGTCGTCCGCCCGGGCGACATGGGCTTCGACATCGTCCACCTCAACCTCCACAAGACCTTCGCCACCCCGCACGGCGGCGGGGGCCCCGGCTCCGGCCCGGTGGCCGTGAGCGCGCGGCTGGCGGACTACCTGCCGGGGCCGCGGCCGGTCCGCCTCGGCGGCGGCGGCTTCTCCTGGGCGACGCCCGAGCGGTCGATCGGCCGGCTCCACTCCTGGCACGGGAACGCCCTCGTCCTGCTACGCGCCTGGGTCTACCTCCGCCTGCACGGCCCGGAGGGCCTCCGGCGGGTGGCCGAGATCGCCGTCCTCAACGCCAACTGGCTGAAAGAGCGCCTCCGGGGCACCTACGACCTGCCCTACGACCGCCCCGTCATGCACGAGTGCGTCGTCTCGGTGGCCTCCCTCGAGCGGGAGACGGGGCTCAGGGCGATCGACGTCGCCAAGCGCCTCCTCGAGCTCGGCTTCCACTCGCCGACGGTCTACTTCCCCCTCATCGTCGAGGAGGCGCTCATGATCGAGCCCACCGAGACCGAGAGCCCCCAGACCGTCGCCGCCCTGGCCGACGCCCTCGTCAAGGTGGCGGCCGAGGCGCGGGCGGCCGACGACGCCACCTCGGCACGCGAGGCGCCGAGGACGACCCCGGTCCGCCGGGTCGACGAGGCGAGGGCGGCCCGCCGCCTCGTCGCCACCTACGATCAGCGCCCCTGAGGCCCCGCTCCTCGAGGCGGCCCGCCGCCGCCTCGAGGCCGCCGCCTGGGCCTGCCCCTACGCCGAGCTCGAGCGGGCGGCCCGCACCCTGAGCGAGGGCTACCGCGCCGGCGCCGCCACGGGCGCCATGTCGGCGACGGCCGCCCTCGCCTACGGGGTCACCCGCTTCCCGGCGACCGCGGCGGCGGCGCACGCGGCGCTGTCGGAGCTGTCGGCCAGCATGCCCGGCTTCGTGCCGGCCGAGCAGCTCGACCTCGGGACCGGCACCGGGGCGGCCCTCGTCGCCGCCCGGAGCCTCTGGCCGGGGGTGCGCCAGCTCGGCATCGAGCAGGACGGCGAGATGGCCCGCCTCGCCGCGCTGGCGGCCGGGCCGGGCGCCGTCCTCGAGATCGGGAGCATGCAGGCCGTGGCGGCCGCCCCGTCGTCGGCCTACGACCTCGTCACGGCCTCGTACGCCCTCGGCGAGCTCGGCGAGGCGGAGGCGGACGCCGTCCTCGCGGCGGCCCTGCGGGCGGCGCGCCGCGCCGTCCTCGTCGTCGAGCCGGGCACGCCGGCCGGCTTCTCCCGGATCGTCCGCTGGCGGGAGCGCGCCCTGTCCCGGGGGGCGCGCGTCGCCGCCCCCTGCCCGCACGAGGCCGCCTGCCCGATCGAGGGCGGAGATTGGTGCCACTTCTCGGTCCGCCTCGGGCGCTCGCGGCTCCACCGGCGCCTCAAGGGGGGCGAGGCCGGCTTCGAGGACGAGAAGTTCTCCTACCTGGCCCTGAGCCTCGGGCCCGAGGAGCCGGCGCGGGCGGGCGCCCGCGTGCTGCGCCACCCGGTCGTCGCC
>JAKACF010000390.1 GCA_021821585.1 Actinomycetes bacterium | reverse complement strand
GGGGAGGTGGCCCGCGCCCTTGCTCCCCATGTCGCCGGCGCCCGTCTCGTATGGTGCGGGGACGTGAGCCTCGACCGGGGGAGTGGCGCCGTGCCGGCCTTCCTCGCGGCCGAGCTCGGCGTCGCCCAGGCGCTCGGGCTGCTCGAGGTCGAGCCGGAGGCGGACGGGGCGGGCTTCACGGCGCTCCGGCGCCTCGACGGCGGCCGCCGGGAGCGCCTGAGGGTCGGCGTGCCCGCCGTCGCCTCCTGCGAGGGCGGGACCGCCCGGCTGCGTCGGGCCGCCCTCCGCCGCCTGCTCGAGGCGCGCCGGGAACCCGTCCGCCTCGAGCCGGCGCCCCCGCCGCGCCGTCCGGCTCCACGGGTGGTCGGGCGCGCCCCCTTCCGCCCCCGCGCCCGGGTGGTCCCGCCGCCGCCGGGGGACCGCGCCCTCGACCGGGTGCGGGCGCTTATGGGCGGAGAGGCCCCGGCGGGCAGGGCCCGGGCCGTGACGCTCCGGCCCGAGGAGGCGGCCGAGGCGATCCTCGAGGCCCTGGCGGCCTGGGGGGAGCTCCCGTGAGCTCTCCGGCCGGAGGAGGCGGTCCGGTCGCCCTCGTCACCGGCGCCGCCCGGGGCATCGGCGCCGCCGTCTCGGTCCGCCTCGCCCGGGAGGGCTTCTCCCTCGTCCTGTTCGACCGTTGCGCCGACGACGAGGCGCTCGCCTACGCGCTCGCGCGGGAAGCGGACCTGGAGGCGGTCGCCGAGCGGTGCCGGAGGTCCGGAGCCGGCCCGGTCCTCACCGTCGTCGGCGACGTCCGCCGCCAGGAGGCCCTCGACGGCGCCGTCGCCCTCGCGAGGAGCGACCTCGGCGGACTCGACGTGGCGGTCGCCGTCGCCGGGGCGATCGCCGGTGGCACCCCGAGCTGGGAGGTGCCGGAGGCCACCTGGGAGGCGATGATCGGGATCAACGCCACGGGGGTCTGGCGGCTCGTGCGGGCGGCCGTGCCCGAGCTCCTCGCCCGCCCCCGGCCCCGCCGGGGCCGGATCGTCGCCGTCGCCTCGGCCGGTGCGGTGGTCGGCCTGCCCCAGCTGTCCGCCTACGTGGCGGCCAAGCACGCCGTCGTCGGCCTGATCCGCAGCCTGGCCGCCGAGCTCGGCCCCGAGGGCGTGACGGCGAACGTCGTCGCGCCGGGATCGACCCGCACCGAGATGCTGACGGCGAGCGCGGCGGTCTACGGCCTCGCCGCCCCCGACGAGTTCGCCGTCCACCACCTCGACCCCCGCCTGCTCGACCCCGAGGAGATCGCCGAGGCGGTCTGCTTCCTCGCCGGCCCGGCCTCGAGCGGGGTCACCGGGGCCGTGCTGCCGGTCGACGCCGGCATGACCTCCCGGTAGGGCCCGTTCCGGCCCGGGGCGCCGGTGCTAGGTTTCGAGCGTCGTCCGACACCGGGAGGTCCCGTCGTGCAGGCCAGGGCAGCGATCTTGTGGGAGCTCAACAGCCCGTGGAGCGTCGAGGATGTCGAGCTCGACGACCCGGCGCCCTCCGAGGTGCTCGTGAGGATGACGGCCGCCGGCCTCTGCCACTCCGACGAGCACCTCGTCACCGGCGACATCCCGATCGCCCTACCGGCCGTCGGCGGGCACGAAGGCTCGGGCGTCGTCGAGAAGGTGGGCGAGGGCGTGACCAAGTTCGAGCCCGGCGACCACGTGGTCATGAGCTTCATCCCCTCCTGCGGCCACTGCCGCTGGTGCTCGAGCGGGCACCAGACCCTGTGCGACCTCGGCCAGCACCTCATGATGGGGGTCCCGATCTCGAACGGCGTCCACCGCATGCGCTCCAAGGGGGGACAGGGGCTCGGCCCGATGTCGCTCGTCGGCTGCTTCGCCACCCACCAGGTCGTCCACGAGGCCTCGGTCGTGAAGATCGACAAGGAGCTGCCCCTCGACAAGGCGGCCCTCGTCAGCTGCGGCGTCACGACCGGTTGGGGCTCGGCCGTCCACACCGCCGGGGTGCAGCCGGGCGACGTCGTCGTCGTGGTCGGCATCGGCGGCATCGGCTCGAACGCCGTCCAGGGAGCCAAGATCGCCGGCGCCCGCTGGATCGTCGCCGTCGACCCCGTCGAGTCCAAGCGCGAGTTCGCCAAGCGCCTCGGTGCGACCCACACGGCCCCGGACGTCTACTCGGCCTTCTCGCTCGTGAACGACATGACCTGGGGCCAGCTTGCCGACTCGGCCATCATCACCGTCGACGTCGCCCGCGGCGAGCTCGTCGCCCCCGTGATGTCGCTCGTGCGCAAGGGGGGGAACGTCGTCGTGACGGCGATCGCCCCCTTCGCCCAGAGCCAGGTCAACCTGAGCCTGTTCGAGCTGACCCTCTGGCACAAGCAGCTGCGCGGCTCGCTGTTCGGCGGCGGCAACCCCCGCGCCGACATCCCCCAGCTGCTCAAGCTGTACCAGAGCGGCCAGCTGAACCTCGACGACCTCATCACGAGGACCTACAGCCTGGACGAGATCAACGAGGGCTACGAGGACATGCGTGAGGGGAAGAACATCCGCGGCATCCTCACCTTCGACTGAGCGCCGCTACCTGCTCGACCCGCGGGCCCGCCGGCTTCCGGGCGGCCTGCTGCTCGGCGGCGAGCCACCCCGGCTCGTCCGCCTGAGCCCGGGCGGGGAGGCCGCCCTCGAGGCGGCCCTCGACCCGGCCGGAGGGGGCGAGCCGGTGGAGGGGTCGGGCGCCCTCCTCGAGCACCTCGCCGGCGCCGGCCTCGCCCACCCCCGCCCCGGCCACCGCTGCCGGTGCTTCTCGGTGACCGTCGTCGTCCCGGTTCGCACGCCCCCGGCGAGCTTCCCGGCCCTCCTCTCCTC
>JAKACF010000033.1 GCA_021821585.1 Actinomycetes bacterium | reverse complement strand
GAACGAGATCGTGCCGATCGTCGTCCGCGACGCCGAGGGGAACGCGACCGACGACGTCCTCGAGCGGGACGAGGGCCTGCGTCCCGGCACGACGGCCGAGACGCTCGCCAACCTGAAGCCCGCCTTCAAGGAGGACGGCAAGGTCACGGCCGGCAACTCCTCCCAGATCACCGACGGCGCCTCGGCCGTGCTCGTCATGTCGGAGGAGAAGGCGAACGAGCTCGGCCTCACCCCTCGCGCCCGCTTCGTCGGCTTCTCGGTCGTCGGCGTCGACCCGGTCACCATGCTGACGGGCCCCATCCCGGCGACGAAGAGGGTCCTCGAGCGCACCAAGCTGACCCTGGATGAGATCGACCTCGTCGAGATCAACGAGGCCTTCGCCTCGGTCGTGCTCGCCTGGGAGAAGGAGCTTCACCCCGACATGGACCGGGTGAACGTCAACGGCGGCGCCATCGCCCTCGGCCACCCGCTCGGGGCGTCGGGCACCAAGCTCATGGCGACGCTCGTGAACGAGCTCGAGCGCAGCGGCGGCCGCTACGGCCTGCAGACGATGTGCGAGGGAGGCGGGCTCGCCAACGCCACGGTCATCGAGCGCCTCAGCTGATGTGGGCGCCGGGGGCGCTCAACGGTAGTAGGTGGCGAGGATGAGCCCGGCGACGATGCCGGCGATCCCGCCGATCAGATACCAGTCGTGCGTCCCGCCGGGCAGCGCCCCGGCGTAGTTGGCGATGATGACGACGAGGCCGACGACGAGCAGCCCGATGATGACGAAGGGGTACCACGCCGGGCTGTGACGCTTGTCGCGGGGGATGGGAGCGGTGTAGCGACCGCTCGTGGCCGCCTGCTTCTTCGACGGGGTGGCCCGCCCGGCCCGCTGTGAGGTCGCCCGTGGCACGAACGCAGGTTACTTCGCCCCCGGGCCGCGACGAGACCGCGTAGCGTGGCGCCGTGGCCCCCCGCGTCCTCGTCGTCGACAACTACGACAGCTTCGTCTACAACCTCGTCCAGTACCTGGGAGAGCTCGGGGCCGAGCCGGTCGTCGTCCGCAACGACGCGACCGACGTCGCCGGCCTGGCGGCTCTCTCCCCGGACGCCCTCCTCGTCTCGCCCGGGCCCGGCCGTCCGGCCGACGCCGGCGTGAGCAGCGAGGCCATCGGCGTCTTCGCCGACGCCGGGATCCCCGTGCTCGGGGTCTGCCTCGGCCACCAGTGCATCGGCGAGCGCTACGGGGCCGAGGTCGTCCGGGCGCCCGAGGTCGTCCACGGCAAGGCCTCCCTCGTCCACCACGACGGAGCCGGTGTCTTCGCCGGCCTGCCCAACCCGCTGCTCGCGACGAGGTACCACTCCCTTGTCGTCGACGCCTCCTCGGTGCCCCCGGACCTCGTCGTGAGCGCCCGGACGGCCGACGGCCTCGTGATGGGCCTGCGCCACCGGAGCCTCCCGGTGGAGGGGGTGCAGTTCCACCCCGAGTCGATCCTCACCGGCGAGCCCGGGCGCAGCCTGCTCGGCAACTTCCTCGCCCTCACCGGGGCGCCGGCCCGCTGAGGGGCCACCCGCGGGCCCTACCCGTGGGGCGGTTTCGCCGTGGTGCTGGTGGTCGAGCCCGAGGTCGTCGAGGTGGTGGTCGTCGAGGGCCGCTGGACGACGTCGATCGTCACGGTCGAGCCCTTCGTGACGTCCGTGCCACCGGCAGGGTTCTGGCCGGTGACGTAGCCGGCGTCGGAGGGCAGGCCCGGGACGTAGTTCACCTGCGGGACGAGCCCCGCCTTGCGGATGAGCTGCTCGGCCTGGTTGGCGGTGTAGCCGAGGTTGGTGACGTTCGGCACGACCGCCGGCGGGCCCGTCGAGACCACGACGACGATGCCGTCGCCGACCGGCACGGTGGACCCGGCCGCCGGCTGGGTGCCGGCGACGAGACCGGCCTTCACCTTGGTCGACGGGGCGTAGATCGTCGGCTTCAAGGTGAGGTGCGAGCTCGTGAGGGCGGTGTCGGCCGCCTGCAGGGTGTCGCCCTGCACCTGGGGGACGGTCACCTGGGCGGTCCCGTGCAGGTAGTAGATCTTCACCGTCGACCCCGGCAGGACCGGCTGGCCTGCGGGCGGGTCGGTCTTGGTGACGATGCCCTGGATGGCGCCCGGTCCCGGTGTGACGGGGACGAGGGTGTACTTGAGGCCGGCGGCCTTGATGGCGCTCTCGGCCTGGGTGTACTGCTCGTTGGAGACGGCCGGGACGGCGACGGTGCGACGGCCGAGCGAGACGACGAGGTGGACGGCGTCGCCCCGCTGGACGATGCTCTGAGCCTTCGGGCGCTCGGAGACGATCGTGCCCTTGGCCGCCGCGCTGTGGGCGCCGGTCTCGTTCACCCGCAGGCCGTCGCCGGCGAGCTGGGTCTTTGCCTGGGCGAGGGTGAGGCCCTTCACGTCGGGGAGGTGGAAGTAGGCGGTCGACCCGAAGTAGCCGAGGGAGCGACCGCCGACGTAGACGAGGACGGCGAGCAGGGCGGCAAGGAGGATGCCGGCGATGGTCCAGCCGAGCCAGCGGCGCTTCGGCATCTCGGGTCGCCCGCCGGGCGTGCCGTCGACGAGCTCGCTGCGGTGCTGCACCGAGGTCACCGTGGCGGCGGTGGCGGCACCGGCCGGGAGGACGGTCGTCGGGTTGGCGGCGAACGCCTGGGTGGCGCCGATGCCCTCGGCAAAGCCGATCTGCTGGGTGGAGGTGATGGCCCCGGCCGCCGCCCCGGCGAGCGCCAGGACGGGGGCGCCCTGGGCGTAGCGCTGGAGGTCGGCGTGCAGGTCCTCGGCCGTCGGGTAGCGGTCGCCCGGCTGCTTGGCCATGGCCCGCATGATGACGGCGTCGAGGGCGGCGGGCACCCGGGGCTCCATCTCCCTCGGCGGGACGGCCGCCTCGGAGACGTGCTTGTAGGCGATGGAGACCGGGGTGTCTCCAGAGAACGGCGGCCGGCCGGTCACCATCTCGTAGAGCACGACGCCGAGGGCGTAGACGTCGCTGCGGCCGTCGACGCCGAGGCCCTGGGCCTGTTCGGGGGAGAAGTACGTGGCCGTGCCCATGACGAGCCCGGTCTGGGTCACGCTGTCGTCCGCGCCGACGGCCCTCGCGATGCCGAAGTCGGCCACCTTCACCTGCCCGTCGCGGGTGATGAGGACGTTGCCGGGCTTCACGTCGCGGTGGACGACCCCGTGGCGGTGGGCGTAGCTGAGCGCCTTGGCGATGTCCGCCGCGATGCCGGCCGCCCTGGCGGGCGGGAGCGGTGCCTGGCCGCGGATGATCGAGGAGAGCGGCTCGCCGTCGACGTACTCCATGACGATGAAGTAGGTGCGCTCGGACTCGCCCCAGTCGAAGACCGGGACGATGTTCGGATGCGAGAGGTTGGCGGCCGCCTGGGCCTCCCGGCGGAACCGCTCGACGAAGGAGGGGTCCGTCGACAGCTCGGGGAAGAGGACCTTGAGCGCCACGGGCCGGTCCAGGAGGAGGTCCCGGGCGAGGTAGACCTGCGCCGTGCCACCGCGGGCGATCTGGCGGATCAGCTCGTAGCGGCCGTTGTAGATGCGGGCGCGCTCCTCCCCCGGGCCGGAAGGTGGGCTTTGGGTCATGCGGTCACGAGCCTATGCGGGCGGTCACAGCCCTGCCTTCAACACATCGGTCAGCATCTGGTCGACGAGCGGACCGGCGACGCCGGCACCCGTCGCAGTCTGGCAGATGGACGACCCGTTCGGCGTCGGGACCTCGGCGACCACGACCGCCTTCGGCGTCTGCGAGCCGGCCGGCGCCATCGCCATCAGCCAGTCGTCGGTGGCGCAGTTGCTCGACGTCGAGCGGGCGACGTCCTCGGCCGTGCCGGTCTTGGCGGCCACCTGGATGCCGGCCGACTGCAGGTTCGTGAAGATGCCGGCCGCCGTCCCGGGATAGGGGGAGGACTCGGCCGGGCCGAGCATGAGCTGCCTCACCTTGGCCGCCGTCGAGGCGGAGGTCGCCACCTTCCAGACGTGGGGGTGGTAGCGCACGACGACGTTGCCGGCGCTGTCGATGATCTGGCTCATGAGGTGGGGAGCCATGATCCTGCCGCCGTTCGCGATCCCGGCCGCCACGAGCGCCATCGAGAGCACCGAGGCCGTGTCGTTGTACTGCCCGATCGAGGAGTAGGCGAGATAGGGCGGGTTGGCCGCCAGCAGGCTCTCGTTCGCCATGGTGGCACCGGCGACCTCGCTCGGCGGCAGGTCGAGCGGCGGCGGCGAGCCGCCGTGCTTGCACACCCCGCCCGCCCCCTGGCACCAGCCGAAGGCCTCCGCCTCGGAGACGACGGTGTGCGCCCCGAGGTCGAGCCCCATCTTGGCGTAGGCCGTGTCGCAGGAGACCGCCAGGATCTCGGCGAGAGGGCCGCCGCAGACGCTGTGGGCGTAGTTGTAGAACTTCGGGCTCGACTTGGTGATCTGCAGGTAGGGGATGAAGGGCCACTTCTTGCTCGCGAGCGAGGGGTGGTGGTCGAAGATGGCGGCCGTGTCGATCGGCTTGAAGGTCGAGCCGGGAGAGTGCGGGTAGTAGCTGGCGAGGTTCATGAACGGCGCCGGGTAGTGCTTGGTGAGCTTGGCGTACTCCTTCAAGGCGGCCTTGGTGTCGATCTGGGCGAGCAGGTTCGGGTTGTAGCTCGGGTAGCCGGCCATGGCGAGGATGGCGCCGTTGCGGGGGTCGAGCGCCACGATCTCGGCGCCCGGATGGTGGTCGACGAGGGCGAAGGCGTCGGCCTGCATGCTCGAGGAGACCGTGAGCATGACGTCGTCGGTCTCCTGGTGCTGGGTGACGAGCTGGCCGATCGTGTGCACGGGCGACTCGTGCTGGGCCAGGTACTGCTGGTACTCGGCCTCGATGCCGACCTGGATGGCGATGCTCGCCGAGGAGCCGACGTAGCCGGTGATCTGGCCGAAGTCGACGGCGGTCGCCTTCGGGTAGATCCGCAGCTCGACGCCGTGCGTCCGCTTGGAGAAGGCGAGGATCTTGCGGTCCGAGCTGAGGATGGCGCCCCGGGGCAGGTAGATCGGGTTCACCTTGCCCACCTGGACGAGCGGGTTGCGCGAGAGCGCCTTCGACTGGCGCACCTGGATGTTGTTGAGCTGCACGAACAACAGGCCGAAGCAGAGCAGCAGCACGATCCCGACCGATCGGATCCGTGGGTTCATCGGGCGGTCACCTCTCTCAGGGCAGCAGGGTCGACGACGTCGTCGAGCTCGTCGGCGGCTTCGACGTGGTCGAGGTGGCCGGTGCGGCCGTCGTGGTCGTGGCCGCCGTCGTCGACGTGGTCGACGAGGACGGCGGCGGAGGGGGCGCCGCCGGGGCGGACGTGGTCGCGGTCGTGGTCGTCGGTGGCAGCGTCGTCGTGGTGGTGGTCGGGGGTGGGGAGTTGGGGTTCAGGCCGAGCTGGGTCGAGAGCCGGATGAGGTCCTCGACCTCCTGCTTGGCCGCCGAGTAGGACGACTCCTCCACGCCGTGGCGGAGCTCGTAGACGGAGTTGGGCAGGAGGTCCTTGGTCGTGAGGGAGCTCGTCTCGAGCAATTGTGGCTTGAACCAGATGAGGCCGCCAGGGCGCCCCTGGAAGATGCTGACGCGGTCCCCGGCGAGCCCGACGAAGAACGACGAGCGCTGGAACCAGATGATGACGCCGATCACGCCGCCGACCAGGGCCGCCAGCAGGACGAGGAAGAGGAAGACCCGGAACGTGACGATCCGGTCGCGGTACTGCTTGGCGAGCGAGCGGGACGGCACGAGCACGGTGGGACCGGTGTGCGGTCCGGACACGGCCGGACCGCGGCCGTCGGGATCGACCCACTCGACCGGTGCGGCGCGGACCATCATGCTGCGCCCCGTCCGGCGGTGCGACGGCCCCGAGCTCTCCCCGCTCGCCGCGCCCGGGGCCTCCGGCGTGCCCGAGAGGGCGACGGTCGGCTCCCCGGCGACGCCGGCGGCGGACGGGCCGGCCGCCAGAGACTCGAGCCCGGCGGGCGCGGCCGCCATGGCCTCGGTCGGGGCCACCCCGGTGCCGGGCGACCCTCCGCCCTCGCCAGGGGCCCCGTCGGAAGCGAGCGCCGCCGTGACGTCGGCCCCCTCCTGGCCCGCCGCCTCTGCCAACCCCGCCGCCCCGACGGCGCCGGCGCCGGCCCGCCTGCGGCGGCGGACCCTGGTCACCGGCAGCGCCTGGGTGGCATCCGGACCGAGGCGGTCCTCGCCGTCGGCAGCGGACGGCCCGGCGGGGACGATCTCGAGCGCCTGGCCGACCGGGGCGGTGGCGGAGTCGAGGACGTCGACCACGACGACGGTCACGTTGTCCAGTCCGCCGTGGGCAAGCGCCCGCTCGACGAGCCCGCGGGCGGCAACCCTGGGGTCGTCGGAGGAGCCGAGCACGTCGGCGATCTCCTCCTCGGGCACCTCGTCGGTCAGCCCGTCGGTGCAGAGCAGGAACCGCGTCCCGGGCACCGGGTCGAGGTCCCAGATGTCGACGTCGACCTCCGAGTCCACCCCGAGCACGCGCGTGAGGACGTGCCGGTGCGGGTGGGCCGCCGCCTCGACCGGGGTGAGCTCGCCCTGGCGGACCATCTCCTCGACGACGGAGTGGTCCTCGGTGAGGCGGCTGAGGCGACGCCCGTCGCCGTCGTTGCTCAACCGGTAGGCCCGCGAGTCACCCACGTTGACGAGCGCCAGGCGGCCGCCCCCGTCGCCGCCTCGGCCCGCTCCGACGAGAGCGGCCGCCGTGATCGTGGTACCCATGCCGTGCAGGGTCCGGTCCGACCTGCTCTTTCGCCAGATCGCCCGGTTCGCCCGCCGCACCGCCGCGCTGAGGCCGGCCGCCGTGCGGTCGCGCTGGAAGGCCGCGACGAGCTCCTCGATGGCGATCCTGGCGGCCACCTCCCCGCCGAGGTGCCCGCCCATGCCGTCCGCGATGGCGGCGAGATCGCTGCTCACGACGGCGAGGTCCTCGTTGTTGGTCCGCACGTAGCCGGTGTGGCTCTCCGCCGCAGCGCGGATCGAGATCAACGCGTGACCTCGAGGGTGGTACTCCCCACCTTCATCCGGTCCCCCCGCTGGAGGCGGACGGGGCCGTCGCCGAGCCGCTCCTCGTTGAGCCAGGTCCCGTTCGTCGAGCCGAGGTCCTCCAGCCAGAACTCACCTGCGCGGTGGAAGACGCGGGCGTGGACCGAGGAGATGAAGGTGTCGTCCTCGAGCGGCACGGCGCAGCCGGGCGAGCGGCCGACGGTGACCTCCTCGCCGAGGTCGTAGACCCTGCCGCGGCGCTGCGGGGGGTCGACCACCTTCAACTTGAGGGGGACGAGCTGGTCGGTCCCGACCGGCGGGAGCACGGGTACCGGGGCGCGCTCGGCGCGGGAGCGCTTGATCTCGACGAAGACCATCCGGACGGCGTAGAGGAAGAACAGCCAGAGCAGGCCGAGGAAGAAGTAGCTGAGGACGTGCAAGAGCGCGTGGGGCATGTCGGATGTCCGCCCTGTCAGGCGGGCTCGAACCTCATGGTCGTCGTTCCCACCGTGACGGTGTCACC
This sequence comes from Actinomycetes bacterium, assembly GCA_021821585.1. GTDB lineage: Bacteria > Actinomycetota > Acidimicrobiia > Acidimicrobiales > Bog-793 > JAKACF01. The sequence goes on along the minus strand of JAKACF010000033.1, from coordinate 7,781 downwards.
CGGGTTGAGGCGCCGCTCCCGCACGAGCACACCGTTCACCTTGGTCCCGTTCGTCGAGCCGAGGTCGACAAGGACGACCCCGTCGCCCTCGCGACGCAGCTGCGCATGGCGCCTCGACACATTTGGGTCGTCCAAGACCACGGCACACTCCGGCAGCCGGCCGATCGTCACGACTTCGTCAGCTATCCCTACCCGCCTGCCGTCCGGGAGAACCAACCAGTCGCTCGGTCCACCCGAACCCTCCAGCACCTCCGACTCGATGGCGAAGGTGCTGACGCTAAGCCCGGTGTCCTCGTGGATCACGATCTCGATGGGACCGAGGAAGAGGTAGCGCTCGCCGCTCGCGTGCTCCCGGACCGCCTCGACGAGCTCCCGGTTCAAGATGTCGCCGAAGCTCTCGAAGCGCTCGTAGTCGGCGGTGGCGAGGTAGATGTCGAAGTGGTTGGGCGCGATGACGCCCCGGACGCCGACCGTCCGGTGCAGGTCCATCTCGCGGGTGAGCCGGCGGCCGAGCTCGACCGGCTGCAATTGGCCGCGGAAGGCCTTGGCGAAGGCACCCTCGACCATGCGCTCCAACCGGCGCTCAAACTGCTCTAGTCCCATGGTGGCACGAGACTACCGGTCCCGTGTCCGCTCAAGATGGCACTCGTTGTCCCAGGTGAGCGGGGGCACCGGCGGTCGGCGCCCCCCGCGGGAACGAGTATGGTCTGGTGGCCACGGGCGAGTGGCGGAATTGGCAGACGCGCAGGATTCAGGTTCCTGTGTCCGCAAGGACGTGGGGGTTCAAGTCCCCCCTCGCCCACCACGAAGGTCCTGGTCAGATGGATGTGAACGGACACTTCGGGTCGTCGGCCCCACCGGAGCTCGAGTTCTGGTCCTCTCGGGTCCTCGGACTTCCCCAGACAGCGCGGCTCAGACGAGGGAGGCAGCTGGCGTTGGCGGTGACACAGGAGTGCGGGCCGCCACCGAGGTAGCCCCGGGAGCGGGCTGATCCCGGCCCGGCCGGCGTGGGTGACCCCCGGGAGGCGGTCCCATCATTGTCGGGGCCGTGGTCCCATACTCGTGGCGGTGGCTGGGTCAGGGTGGTCGCATGTCGGGGGGCGACAGCGGGAGCGAAGCGCGGACGCGTCGCGCGCTGACCCGTCCGGATCCCGACGCTCCGACCACCTTGGAAGGATCCGCCAAGCCGGGCGGGGCAGGGCGAGCCGCCGGTCGTGCCCGGCCTCGACCCGACCACGCAGCGCACAGCGCTACGCAAGCTGCTGATCCTCGATGCGGCCGAGGTCCTCGGTGACCTCCGGGTCCCACCGGGTAACCGCCTCGAGAAGCTGTCCGGCGACCGTACCGTCCAGTACGGCAGCCGCATCAACCAGCAGTGGCGCCTCTGCTTCCGGTGGAGCGCCGCCGGCGCCGACGACGTCGAGATCGTGGACTACCACTTAGCCTCGATCCACCGCCTGACCAGGGCCGACCGGTCCGACCATTCGCGTAAAAGGCCTCCTGACCTGGGAGAATGACGACTGCTCAAAGTAGTCAAGACCCAGGCACAGGAGGCACTTTCAGTGAGCAGAGTCTCGCGCGGAATCGACCGGATCGCGGTGACCTTCGACGAGCCGAACCTCGTCGCCAACGCCGGGCTCGTGCTCGTGGCGACGATGGCCAAGCGACTCGGCCTCGAGGCGCTGTGCGACGCCACCATCCGGCTCGGAGGACGCGTGGGTGGCTTCCGGCCGGGTCGCAAGATCCTCACGCTCGTGCACGCCATGGTGGCCGGAGCGAGCCACATCGACCACGCCGACATGCTGCGGGCCGGCTCGACGGCTGCGGTCCTCGAGCACAAGGTGATGGCGCCGTCCACCCTCGGGACCTTCCTCAGGTCCTTCACCTTCGGCCACGTCCGCCAGTTCGAGAAGGTGATCGGAGAGGCGCTTCAGCGGGCCTGGACCCTCGGCGCAGGACCGGGCAGCTCCCGACTCGTCGTCGACGTCGACTCGACCATCGGCGAGGTGCACGGCAAGAAGAAGCACGGTGCCGCCTTCGGTTACACAAAGGTGCTCGGCTACCACCCGATCCTCGCGAGCAGGGCCGACACGGGCGAGATCCTGCATGCCCGCATGCGGAAGGGCTCGGCCAACACCCAGCGCGGCGTGAAGCGCTTCGTCGAGGAGCTCGTGGCGCGACTGCGCCGGGCGGGGGCATCGGGCGAGATCGTCATGCGCTTCGACTCCGGCTTCTGGTCGAACGAGACGATCGCCGTCCTCGCTCGCCTCAAGGTCTCCTACACGATGGCCGTGCGCACGGGCACGAAAGGGCTCGCCAGAGCCATCGAAGCCATTGCCGAGGACGACTGGGCGGACATCGACTACCCCGAGGGCGGACGGGCCGAGGTGGCCGAGTGCACCTACAAGGGCCGCCGCCTCGTCGTGCGGCGCACCCGTCTCGTCGGCCCGCAGGAGAAGCTGTGGCCGGACTGGCGCCACTTCGCCTTCCTCACCGACCTCACCGGCCCTGCAGTCGAGGTGGACGCCTTTCATCGTCGCCACGCCACAGTCGAGCTGTGCATCGACGACTTGAAGGAGGGCGCCGGCCTCGATCACTGCCCGTCTGGCAGCTTCGCCGCCAACGGGGCCTGGTTGTGCTGTGGGGTCCTCGCCCACAACCTGATGCGCTGGACCGCCGCCCTCGGTCATCTCGTCGAGCGCGACGAGGCCCTCATCGTGGCGAGGACGCTGCGCACCCGCTACTTCGCCGTTCCGGCCCGGCTCGTCAACCGCTCGGGTCGCCCGACGCTGCGCATGCCGACGCGCTGGCCGTGGGCCGAGCGATTCACTGCCGCGCTCGCCGACGTCCGTGCTGTCGCCTTCGCCCCGACCTGACCGACGCAAGTGCGGACCGGCGTGGCCGCAGCGATCACCGACACGCTGACAACCGACGCAGGCTCCGAAGGCCTGTTCCTTCGCGTGCCCGTTGCAGTCCCCGGGGAGCTGTCGGACCCACCATCGGCTCCCTTGGTCCGGCCGAAGCCTTTCAGGGACCTCAGCAACGGCAGGCTGAGTCGAGTCGGTGGATCGAGGCTAAGCGAGGAGCCTTCCATGACCACGAGCGATGCGATCACCCCGATCCACCCCGGCGAGATCCTCGCCGAGGAGTACCTGCGCCCGCTCGGCGTCACCCAGCACCGTCTTGCCATGGCCATCGGCGTCCCGCCTCGGCGGATCAACGAGATCGTCCATGGCAAGCGCCGAATCAGCGCGGACACCGCCCTGCGCCTGGCCCGCTACTTCGGGACCTCGGAGCGGTTCTGGATCAACCTCCAGAGCCGGTACGACCTCGAGATCGAGCGGGATCGTATCGGCCCGTCCCTGGCGAGGATCCACCCCCTACGCAGCGCCTGACCCCGGCCTCTCGACGAGCGTCGGCCTCGAGGCCAAAGCGGTCCGGGGGATCGGTGGGAAGGGCCCCGCGAAAGCCTGCCGCACCAGCCCTCCGACGTGCAGGCGCTCGGCCGGTGACCGCAGTGCCGTGCCGGCCGAGGCCGTCGGACGCGCCGGGACGCGGCACACTTGCCCGATGGACGCGCCGCCCCCGCTCGCCGAGCACCTGGCCGAGGTCCTCGTCGACGGACCGACGCCCGTCTTCGTCGAGGTCGTCGACTACGACCCGGCGTGGCCCGCCCACTACGAGCGCTACTCGCGGCACCTTGCGGAGGCGCTCGGCGACCGCGTCCTCGTCATGGAGCACATCGGCTCCACGTCGGTACCGGGCCTGCCGGCCAAGCCCGTCATCGACATCGTCGTCGGGATCGACGACCCCGACGACGAAGAGGCCTACCTCCCCGATCTCGAGGCGGCGGGATACCGGCTGCGGGTCCGGGAGCCGGGCCACCGCTGCCTGCGCGGCGGCGAGGCGGCCATGCCGGTCAACCTGCACTGCTACCGTCCCGACTCCCCCGAGGTCGAGGCCTACCTCCGTTTCCGGGACCAGCTGCGCACGAGCGAGCCCGACCGCCGGCTCTATGCGGCCACCAAGCGGGCCCTCGCCGGCCGGCGGTGGCCGGACATGAACTACTACGCCGACGCCAAGTCGCACGTCGTCGCCGAGATCCTGGGCCGCGCCCGACCGGCAGGCTGACACCCCGGGCGGCGGGCGGCTCGGTCGGCGGCGAGCCTTCGTGCACGGCCCGCCGTGGATCGGCGATCATCGCCCCATGGACGCCACGACGCGGTCGGTCAGCTTGGACGACGGGAGGGTCCTCGAGGTGCGCACGAGCGGGCCGGAGGACGGCATCGCCCTCGTCTTCCACCACGGCACCCCGGGCTCGGCGACCCCGCTGCGCGCCCTCGAGCGGGCAGCGCAGGCGCGTGGCCTCCGGCTCGTGTCCTTCTCGAGGCCCGGATACGGCGGCTCCAGCCGTCGCTCGGGGCGGCGCATCGTCGACGTGGTCGCCGACACGGCCGCCGTCCTCGAGGCGCTCGGGGTCGAGCGCTGCCTCGTCGCCGGCTGGTCGGGAGGTGGGCCCCACGCCCTCGCCTGCGCCGCCCGGCTCGAGCAGGTCTCCGCTGCGCTCGTCGTGGCGGGGGTGGGGCCGTACGGGGCCGACGGCCTCGACTTCCTCGCCGGCATGGGCGAGGACAACCTGGTGGAGTTCGGTGCCGCGCTCGAGGGCGAGGAGCGGCTGCGCGATCACCTCGTCCTCGCCGCCGCCGCCATGAGCCAGTCGACCGGCAGCGACGTCAAGGCGGCGCTCGAATCGCTGCTGGCGGAGGCGGACAGGGGGGTCCTCACCGGCGAGGTGGCGGACGACCTGGCGAGCATGTTCACCGAGGCGGTCGCCGGCGGCGTCGAGGGCTGGCTCGACGACGACCTCGCCTTCACGGCCCCGTGGGGCTTCTCCCTCGAGGAGATCTCCTGCCCGACGTCGATCTGGCAGGGCGAGGCCGACCTCATGGTGCCCCTCTCCCACGGGCGCTTCCTGGCGGGCGCCGTGCCCGGCGCCGACGTCCACCTCGAGGCGGACGAGGGACACCTCTCGATCGTGGTGGGTGCCGTGGAGGCCATGCTGGACCACCTCCTGCGAGCCGGGACGTAGCCGCCGTCGGCGCCGCCGAGCTCAGGCGTCGACTGCGACGGTGCACCACACCCACTTGCCGTCGGCGGCGAGTCGTACCCCCGTCTCGCTCGAGAGGAGCCGCACCATCTGCAGGCCCCTTCCCGACTCGTCGGCCGCCGTCGGGTGCCGGCGGCGAGGGAGCGAGCCCGCGGCGTCGAAGACCTCGAGGAGGAGCTCGCCCGCCCGCCGGCTGAGGCGGAGCTCGACCGGCTCTCTTCCGTGCAGGACGGCGTTGGTCACGAGCTCACTCGCCAGCAGGACGACGTCGCTGGCGGGAGGGCCGGTGACCCCCCAGCTGCCGAGCGCTTCGGCGACGAGGCGGCGGGCGAGACCCGCCGCCCGCCCGTCGGAGGGGAGCCGGCTCGTCACAGCCTCGAGAAGCGTGGCCTGCTCGGGCACCCGCGCCATCAAGAGCGCGACGTCGTCGTCCACCTCGTCGGAGGCGAGGGCCTCGACGAGACCGCAGCGGCGATCGGACAGCGAGCCCTCGCCCGAGGAGAGGAGCTCGCCGGCGAGGTCGATCTGGTCGTCGAGGTTGGCGCCACGCCGTTCGACGAGGCCGTCGGTGTAGAGCAGGAGCACGGCACCCGGCTCGAGCCGGACGCGGGAGGTGTGGACCATCATCGGGCCGCTCCCGAGCGGCGGCGCCAGGCCGGAGTCGAGGCGCAGCAGCCGGCCGCCCGGAAGGGCCGCCAGCGGAGGCAGGTGGCCGGCGTTGGCGTACTCGAGCTGGTGGTCGGTCGGATCGTAGAGGGCGAAGAAGCAGGTCACGATCTGGCCGCCCTCGAGCTCTCTCACCGTGGCGTCCATGGCCTCGAGCACCTCGGCCGGGGCCATCCCGGTCCTCGCGTAGGCCCGGACGGCGGCCCGGAGCTGGCCCATGACGGCGGCCGCCCGGACGCCTCGTCCCATGACGTCGCCGATGACGAGCGCGCTCCGGGCGAAGCCGAGGTCGACGACGTCGTACCAGTCGCCCCCGACCTCGGTGCCCCGTACGCCCGGCTGGTAGTAGGTCGCGATCTCGAGCGACTCCGAGGTGAGGTCGCGGGCCGGGACGAGGCTGCGCTGCAGCTCCATGGCGATGGTGTGCTCCCGTGTCGCCGCCTCGCGCCGTGCCGACTCGAGATCCAGGATGGAGCGCACCCTGGCGGTGAGCTCGAGAGCCGAGAACGGCTTCACGAGGTAGTCGTCGGCTCCCGCCTCGAGACCCTCCACCGCCGACCCCTCCCCGGCCCGTGCGGACAGCATGACGACGGGGACGCGGCTCGTCGACGCCCCGGCCCGGAGTGCCCGGAGCAGGCCGAAGCCGTCGAGCCTCGGCATCATCACGTCGGTGAGCACGAGGTCGAAGGGCTCGGCGGCGATCCGCTCGAGGGCCTCGGCCCCGTCGCCGGCGACGGTGACTTCGTAGCGGTCGTCGAGCAGGGTGGCGACGTAGCGCTGCATGTCGGCGTTGTCGTCGACGACGAGGATGCGGGGACGCCCCGGCGTCGGAGGCTGCCGGGGCCCCTCCGCAGACTCGGGCCTCTCCTCGGACGACCAGCGCATCGCCTCGTCGAGGTAGCCCTCCACCACCCGCTCGGCCGAGTCGCGGCCGGCCCTGTCGCCCGGCCCGGCGCTGCGGCGCCCGACCGGGAGGCAGACGGTGAAGGTGCTGCCCGAGCCCGGGATGCTCTCGGCGCCGACCTGCCCGCCGAGGATCGCCGTCAGCTCGGCGACGAGCGCGAGCCCGATCCCCGAGCCCTCGTAGGTCCTCGACCGGGCGCCGGAGACGCGGTGGAAGCGCTCGAACAGGTGAGCCTGTTCGGAGGGGTCGATGCCCACCCCGGTGTCGGAGACGGCGAGCTCCACGTCCCGTCCTCCCTCCGCCGGGGCGAGGCGGAGCGTGATGCTGCCCTCGAAGGTGAACTTGAGGGCGTTGGAGAGGAGGTTGGAGACGATCTTCACCCACATCTCCCGGTCGACGACGAGGTCGCTGCCGACCGGCTCGCACTCGACGTCGAAGGTGAGTCCGGCCCGCTCGATCGCCGGCCGGAACAGCTCCGCCAGGCGGGCGGTCTCCGCCGCCAGGTCCACCGCCTCGAAGTGCGCCTCGGCTCTGCCCTCCTCGAGGCGGGAGAAGTCGAGCAGGGTGTTCACGAGCCTGAGGAGGCGCTCGGCGTTGTGGTGGATGAGCTCGAGACGCTGGCGCTGGGCGGCGGGGAGAGGATGCGCCGAGTCGTTGAGGGCGTCCGAGGTGGGCCCGAGGAGCAGCGTGAGGGGGGTGCGGAACTCGTGGCTGACGTTGGTGAAAAAGGCTGTCTTGGCGCGGTCGAGCTCCGCCAGGTTCTCGGCGCGACGGCGCTCGGCCTCGTAGGCGCGGGCGTTCGAGATGCTCGCCGACAGCTGGCTGGCGACGAGGTCGATGAAGCCCCGGTATTCGGCGTCGAGGGGGCGGTAGGGGTTGAGCCCGGCGATGAAGACCCCGTAGGCCTCGCGATCCGCCGACCCCGCGAGCGGCACGGCGACAGCGGCCGAGGGGGGGACCCCCCAGTCGCCGCGGGGCACGTCGCCGAATCGTCCGACGAGGTCCTCGACGAGCACGGTCGTCCCGCCCCGGGCGCGCTCGAGCGGCCAGGCGCCGCCGGGCCCGACGACCGCCGTCGCGACGGGCGCCCCCGGCACCACCCCG
>JAKACF010000389.1 GCA_021821585.1 Actinomycetes bacterium | reverse complement strand
CGAGAACTCGCTGCAAGAGCGGGCGATCTTCGCGGTCGGCTGGCCGAGCTGAACGACCTCATTCAGGGCGGTGAACCGCAGGCACCCACCTCGGTCGAGTTGGGCGAGATCCGTGAGCGAGTCGAGCAGGCGCTGGCGTCCGGCTCACGTGCGACCGTGAAGGTTTTCGTTCAGAACCTGGTCGCCGAGGTCCACGTCGCGGACCGTAGCTGCATCCGGCCGACCTTCCGCTTTCCTGGTGACAAGACGCCTATTACGAACGATGCGCCGGTTCGCGCACCGTCCGGATCGGTGGGGACGGAGGGACTCGAACCCTCACTGGAGGCGTTTTAAGCGCCCTGCCTCTGCCGTTGGGCTACGTCCCCGAACCTGGTCTCGCTCAGGCGAGCATTCTCTCCCACTCCGTAGGGGCCGAGGGCGGAGTCGAGCCATGCTCGTTCCTCCTCCATGGGTGCCTCGAGCACCTCGACGACGCGGCCGAGCCGCTTGGTCTCCCGTCGTGAGGGCGAGTACACCGGCCACTCGCCCACCGCCTCACCGCCGGGCTCGCCGCTGGCGGCGAAGTCCGTCCAGGCGGTGCGCATGACCTCGCTCAGACCCTCGCCCTCTGCTCCCCCGCCCGAGAAGATGGAGACGATCTCGTTGGCACAGGTGCCGAAGACGAACGGCAGCTCGAGGGCGTGGCAGGAGCCGAGCACCCCGCCGCCGAAGGGCGACTCCCAGTCGAACAGGTAGGCGTAGGGCCGGGCGCCGCTCGCCCCGAGGGCGAGCCGCATGGCCGGCACCCTGAAGGTCAGGTCCGAGACGAGGGCGCAGTAGAGGTCCGCAGGCGCGCTCGGGCAGCCGCGGGCTTCGAGCGCCCGCCGGTACAGCTCCGCCGTCTCGGCGGCATCGAGGCGGCCGGCGAGCCCGGCTCCCCCGAGGACGTGGGTGAGTCGACGGCGGAGGCCGTCCTCGTCCAGCTCTCGCAGGGCCGGGTTCGACAGGATCCAAAAGCGCCACTCGTCCCGGTTCGTGCCGACGACGAGGTCGACGCCCGCCGCGCTCCCGGCCGCCATGGCGGCGGCCGGATGCTGACCGAGAAGGCCGCCGTCGACGACAGGCTGGAAGGACAGGCCGGCCTGTTCGTGGCGCGAGGCCACGGCCTGCTGGGCCCGCAGGAGCTCCTCAGCTGGGATGGCCGCCAGGCCTTCCCGGGTGAGCCGGGAGAGGCCGGCCTCCGCCGCCACCTCCTCGGCGATCTGCTCGGCATCGACCGGCCCGAGGGCGACCGCCGCCCCGCTCTGCAGGATCGCCCGGCGGAAGAGGCGGCGGGGCGCCGAGGTGGCGAGCAGGGCCGCCACCGACATCGCGCCGGCTGACTCGCCGAAGACCGTGACGTTGCCCGGGTCGCCGCCGAAGGACGAGATGTTGGCAGCCACCCACTCGAGGGCGGCGAGCTGGTCGTGCAGTCCGAAGTTGCCCGAGCCCGCCTCGGGACGGTCGGGATCGGCGAGGCCAGGGTGGGCGAGCCACCCGAGGGCGCCCAGCCGGTAGTTGAACGTGACCACGACGACCCCGTGCCGGGCCAGGCGCTCCCCGGCGTAGAGGGCCGAGGAGGAGGCGCCCCCGGTGAAGCCGCCCCCGTGGACGAACACCATGACGGGACGGGCGCCACCGTCGCAGGCGGGCGTCACGACGTTCAGGTAGAGGCAGTCCTCGGAGCACTCGCTCGGGTCGCCGGGGATGGCGGTCCCCGCTCCCGGGGGAGGCTGGACGCTGAGCGGGCCGAAGGAGGTGGCCTCCCGCTCGCCGGACCAGGGCCGAGGCGCCTGCGGCGGCCGGAACCGCCACTCGCCGACGGGAGGGGCGCCGTAGGGGATCCCCCGGAAGACCACGAGGTCGTCGACACGCACGCCGACGACCCTGCCGTAGGTCGTCTCCGCCCGATCCGCTCCCACCGCGACCACCTCCCTCTGCCGCCACGACGCTACGCCGACAAAGACGTGCGCGGCGCCTCGATCTCTGGCACACTCGTGCCGCCGCAGGGCTGGCTGGCACGCACAAACCGCTCTCCCTGCGCGTTCGTCGCGCTCCGGCGAGTGTTGACAACTGGGGCCAGTGTGCGCAAAGTTTAAGATTGATGTACCTGGGGAAGTTGATAACCAGACGTAGTGCGACCTTGGGTGGGGCGGCCATCGTGCTCGCCGGCTCGATCACCCTCCTGCCGCAGGCAGCCGCCTCGGCCTCTGCTCCGACGGTCTCGCAGATCGCCGCCATGCGCGCCCGGGCGAACGCCCTCGGCAATGAGCTGGCCCGCGACCAGAACCAGGTGGCGGTGGCGGCGGAGGTCTACGACGAGGACCAGATTCGCCTCGCCGCCGACAAGAAGGCGCTCGCCCAGACCGAGATCGCCCTGAAGGCCCGGGAGCAGGCGCTGAAAGCCGCCAAGCTGCGGCTGCGCACCGCCGCCATCGAGGCCTACGTCGCCGGTGACGGGCAGTCCGCCCAGTTCGCCTCCCTGCTCACCTCGAACCTCTCCGAGAGCCAGAGCATCGCCGTCTACGGCAACTCCGTGGCCTCCGGCCTCCACAGCGCCGTGCTCGGCCTCGACAACGCCGCACGGCGCCTCAAGGCCGAGCAGGACACCCAGCGCAAGGAGGAGAAGGCGGCAGCGGCGGCCTTCGCCTCCGCCGAGGCGGCGAAGAAGGCCGCCGAGTCGAAGACGGCCCAGATCACCCGCATCCTGCACGAGGTGCGGGGCACGCTCGCCCACATGATCGTCGAGCGCCAGGCGGCCCTCGCCAGGGCAGCAGCCGCCCGGGCGGCCGCCGCCCGGAGAGCGGCGGCGCGCGCAGCGGCGGCCAAGGCGG
>JAKACF010000388.1 GCA_021821585.1 Actinomycetes bacterium | reverse complement strand
GCTCGCCAAGAACTGGCCGGTGATTGCCGACGCACTCCTCACCTCGCTGGTACGCCGCCAGCAGGAACGGGCCGAGAGCCTCCAGGGTGTCTTGGACCGCCGAGCCGACGAGGACGCCCGAGCCGTCGTCACCGTGTTGGCCGAGCTCGAACGCTCGATCCGCGCCGAGCTCGACGAGGCAGCAAGCGACGTGCAGTTGCGCTTCTCGCTCTTTGCTGCCGACGAGCGAGCCCAAGCCGAGCGGGATCTCGACGCGCTCCGCCGTCGCCTCGAGGAGATCCCGGCTGAGGCCGAGGCCGAGGCGTCCCTGGTCCGCCGTCGCTATGCCGAGCCGACTCCCCGTCTGTTTCCCGCTGCGGTCGAGATCTGCGTACCCGAGCACCTGGCGGTGCGGTGATGGCCCCGAGCAAGACGCAGGCCGAATGGCTCTCGCTCATCGAGATCTCTGGACCGTTCTTGACGCTGCCCGTGCTCACTCGGGCCTTCCCGGCCGGTCTGGAGCCCACCGACCGCGAGCTCGTCGAGGAGCTTCGCGTCGCGTACGCGGAGGTGACCGACGATCCCACCCTGTCGCCCCGCTTCGTCCGCTGGGTGCTCGAACGTCTCCTCGACCTTCCCGACGCGGTGCTTCGCCACGGCGCCGCCGTCCCCGGCCGCCTCACCCACCGGGTCGGTGAGTACCGCATAGAGCTACGTCCCGACTACGCCGTGATCGACCTGGACGGCGAGACGGCCGAGCCGAAGGCACGCCTGCTCGTCACCGAATGGCCGTGGGCCACCCCGCTCGACGAGCGGCCCCCCGAGTCCCCGTGGGCGGCCACTCCCGTCGACCGGATGGAGGAACTGTGCCGGGACAGCGGCCTACGCCTCGGCCTGGTCACCAACGGCGAGACCTGGACCCTTGTCGACGTGCCCGCCGGCGGGCCGCGGGGAACGGCCACCTGGGACGCTGAGCTGTGGCTGGAGGAACGCTCGACTCTCGATGCCTTCACCACGCTGCTCGGAGCGCGCCGGTTCTTCACCGTCCCCGATGCCGAGACGCTCGAAGCGCTGCTGGCCGAGTCGGCCAACGCCGAAGCCGAGGTCACCGACCAGCTCGGCCGCCAGGTACGTCAAGCGGTAGAAGTTCTGATCGACGCCTGGAGCCGCGTCAACCGTGAGCGCCACGGCAAGCTGTTCGGCCCACTCACCCACGCCGAGATCTACGAAGGCGCCGTCACCGTGCTCATGCGCCTCGTGTTCCTCCTCTGCGCCGAAGAGCGCGGCCTGTTCCTCCTCGGTGACCCTCTCTACGACAGCGCGTATGCCGTCTCCACGCTGCGCGCCCAGCTCGCAGAGGAGGCCGACACCTACGGCGAGGATGTCCTCGAACGCCACAGCGGCGCCTGGCACCGCCTGCTCGCCACCTTCCGCATGGTCTACGCCGGTGCCCACCATGAGAACCTCTGGCTCCCCGCCTACGGCGGCAGCCTGTTCGACCCCGACCGGTTCGGCTGGCTCGAAGGCCGCCACCCAGACGATCCGCCAGGTGGGAACCGGGCGGCACCCGTACCCGTCGATGACCGCACCGTGCTGCACATCCTCGACGCCCTTCAGGTGCTGCGGTTCCGCCGCCGGGGTGATACCGACGAGGCCCGGCACCTGTCGTTCCGCGCCCTCGACGTCGAGCAGATCGGACATGTCTACGAGGGCCTCCTCGACCACGGCGCCGTCCCGGTAGACGACGTCCTCCTCGGCCTGAGCGGGAAGAAGGAGCCAGAGCTCCTCCTCGACGACATCGAATCCCATGCCGCGCGAGGAAGAGACACCTTGACGTCCTGGCTCATCGAGCAGACCGGCCTCAGCGCGAAGGCGGTGACGAGAGCGCTCGACCAGATCTCGACGCCGGAGGACGCCACTCGACTGGCGAGCGCATGCGACAACGACCACGCCCTCGCGGAACGCATCATGCCCTGCCTCGGGCTCCTCCGCCGAGACCTGCGCGGACTGCCCCAGGTATGGCTCCCCGGCAGCGTCGTCATGACCCAAGCCGGGGATCGTCGCTCCTCTGGTACCTACTACACGCCCAGGGCGCTCGCCGAGGAGATGGTACGTCACGCCCTCGAACCCCTCGTCTACCACCCCGGCCCCGCCGACGGCACACCGCCCGAGAACTGGAAGCTCCGACCCGCCGCCGAACTGCTCGACCTGCGCATCTGCGACATCGCCATGGGGTCCGGTGCCTTCCTGGTAGCCGCCTGCCGCTACCTGGCAGCCCGACTCCTCGAAGCCTGGAGCGCCGAAGGCGTCGCCGCGGGCGACCCGGTCGGACCACCCGGCGGGACGCCCGTGCCGCTCCCCGGGGACGAGACCGACCGGGAGATCCTCGCCCTCCGGCTGGTGGCCGACCGCTGCATCTACGGCGTCGACCGCAACCCGATGGCGGTGGAGATGGCGAAGCTCTCGCTCTGGCTCGTCACCCTCGCCAAAGACCGGCCGTTCAGCTTCATCGACCACGCCCTCCGCACCGGCGACTCGCTCCTCGGTACCACCTCCCTGGAACAGATCGAATACCTCCATCCCGACCCGGCAAAGGGCGCTCAACTGCACGGCGGAACCCTGTTCGACCCGACCACGGTCATCCGTCCCCTGGTCGACGATGCCGTGCGCAAGCGCCGGGAGATCGAGTCGTTCCTCGTCCTCGACGTCGCCGACGCCGAGACCAAGCGCAAGCTCTTCGAGCAAGGCCACAGCGAGCTCGAACAGCTCTCGGTCATCGCCAACGTCGTGGTCGGCGCAGCACTCTCCACCGCTACCCAGTCGGATAACGAACTGGGAAACCGGCTCCTCGCCATCGCTCCCGACGTCCGTGCC
>JAKACF010000387.1 GCA_021821585.1 Actinomycetes bacterium | reverse complement strand
TCGACCGGCTGCTCGACGACCTCGCCGAGGCCGACGGCGGCGACGGCGCGCCCCACCTCGGCGTCGTCTGCCCCGGGCCGTCCGAAGGCGATGTTGTCGCGGATCGTCCCAGCGAACAGGAACGGCTCCTGGGGGACCACGCCGAGCTGGCGCCGCAGCGAGGAGAAGGTCACCCGGCGGAGGTCGTGGCCGTCGATTCGGACGCTGCCCCCGGTCGGGTCGTAGAACCGCGTGATCAGCTTGGCGAGCGTCGACTTGCCGGCGCCGGTCGGGCCGACGAAGGCCACCGTCTCGCCGGGCTCGATGACGAGATCGACCCCGCGGATCACGGGCACGACCGGGTCGTAGCCGAAGCTGACCCGGTCGAAGGCGATCCGTCCCTCGACGGCGGGCAGCTCCTCGGCGTCGGCCGCCTCCTCGACGCTCGGCGGGGTGCCGAGCAGGCCGCGCAGCCTCACGATGGAGGCCTGCCCCTGCTGGTAGGTGTTGTACTGCTGGACGAGGAGCTGGATCGGCTGCAGGAAGCGGTTCAGGTAGAGGAAGAACGCGATGAGGGCGCCGATGGCGAGCGAGTGGTGGAGGACCATGTCGCCCCCGATGGCGAGCAGGGCGCCCTGGCCGAGCACGCTCAGCATCTGGGTGCCGGGGCCGTAGACGGCGCTCACCTGGGCGGTGTAGAAGTTGGCGTCGCGGTAGCGGCCCACCACGTTGCGGTGGTGGATGACGTTGTGGCGCTGGCGGTTGTGGGATGTGACCACCCGCACGCCCTGGAGGCTCTCGGACAGGTCCGCCAGCACGTTCGCGATGCCGTCGCGGACGCGCAGGTAGCCCCGGGCGGAGGCCGCCCGGAACCAGAGCGAGGCCGCGGTGAGAGCCGGGACGATGAGTCCCAGGGTGATGAGCGCCAGGCGGACGTTCATGGCGAAGAGGAAGGCCGTGATGACGAGCATCGTGAGGCCCTGCACGGCGAACTGCGCCAGGCCGTCCTGGAGCAGCTGCTGGAGGTTCTCGATGTCGCTCGTCATCCGGCTCATCAGCACGCCTGCCTTCTCCTCGGTGAAGAAGTCCAGCGAGAGCCGCTGCAGGTGGGAGAAGACCTTGACCCGGAGGTGGTTCATGACCCCGGCCGCCAGCCTGCCCGTCGTGCGGACCTGCGAACGCTGGGCGTAGGCGGTCGCGAGCGCGCAGAGCAGGTAGGCGCCGGCGGCGACCCCGACCACGGCGAGGTCGTGGTGCCCGGGAAGCATGCCGTCGTTGATGGCCACCCCGGTGAGATAGGGGCCGGCCTGCATCGTCACGCTCATGACGACGATGAGTCCGAGGGCGAGCACGAGCAGGCGGGGCTCGCGCCTGACGAGGCGCCAGAGGCTCAGCCGCTGGAGCTCGTCGGCGTCGGGGCGCTGGCGGAAGGTCGCCGTCGGCCCCGGGTGCTCCGGCTCGCTCTCGAGCAGCCGGTCGACACCGGCCTGCAGCTCGCTCGGGATGCCCCCGAAGGGCAGGCCCGTCGACGAGACGCTCCCGGAGTGGCCTCCGCCGCCGAAGGCGCCACCGCCGCCCCAGGCCATCACAGCTCCCTTCGTGGCGAAGCGACGGCGACGCCGTCGTCGCCGGAGGGCCTCGCCAGCACCTCGGCATAGAGAGGCGAGCGTTCCATGAGGTCGGCATGCCGGCCGTCGGCCACGACTCTGCCCTCGTCGAGGAGCACGACCCGGTCGGCCAGGCTGATGGTCGACAGCCGGTGGGCGATGATGAGGGTGGTCCGACCGGCCATGAGGTGGCTGAGCGCCTCGTGGATCTGCTGCTCGACGTGGACGTCGATCGCGCTCGTGGCGTCGTCGAGGATGAGGATCGGGGGGTTGACGAGGAGCGTCCGGGCGATGGCGATGCGCTGGCGTTGCCCGCCCGACAGCGTGTACCCGCGCTCGCCGACGACCGTGTCGTAGCCCTCGGGCAGCTGCGCGATGAACTCGTGCGCCTGGGCGGCTCGGGCGGCCGCCTCGATCTCCTCGAGGCTGGCCGTCGGACGGCCGTAGGCGATGTTGTCGCGGATCGACACCGAGAAGAGAAAGGGCTCGTCGAGGACGACCCCGATGTTCGCCCGCAGGCTGGCGACAGTGAGGTCCCGCACGTCGTGACCGTCGACTCGTACCGAGCCCCGGTCGACGTCGTAGAAGCGGGTGACGAGCCTCGCGACGGTCGACTTCCCGGACCCGGTGCGCCCGACGAGCGCAACGGTCTCGCCGGCGGCAACCCCCAGGCTCACGTCCTCGAGCACGCGGGGCCGGTCGCCGCTCGGATAGGCGAAGTCGACGTGCTCGAAGCGGATCTCCCCCTTGCACTCGAGGAGGTCCACGGCACCGGGACGGTCGACGATGTCGGAGCGCTCGTCGAGGATCTCGTAGATCCGGTCGGCCGAGGCGGCAGCACGCTGGCCCATCATGATGAGCATCCCGAGCAGCGTGAAGGGGACCTGCATCATGAGCAGGTAGGCGTTGAAGGCGAGGATGGCGCCGACCTTGAGCTCGCCCTGGATGACCATGTAGCCGCCGAAGGCCAGCACGAGGACGAGCCCGATCTGGGAGAGGTTCTGCACCGCCGGCGTGAACCGGGCGCGCAGGTCGGCGTCCTTCACGTAGCTCCACTGCACCCTCGTCGCGGCGCGGGCCAGGGACTTGAGCTGCTGGTCCTCGGCGGCGAAGGACCTCACGACCCTCACACCGTTCACGTTCTCGTCCACGATCGTGGCGACCTCGGCGAGGCGCGCCTGGATGAGCCAGGAGACCGGGAAGAGCGACTTTCGCATCTTCACGCTCACCACGTAGACGAGCGGCATGGTCGCCATGGCGACGAGGGCGAGCGGG
>JAKACF010000386.1 GCA_021821585.1 Actinomycetes bacterium | reverse complement strand
CAAGAGGGCGGGGAGGTAGTCGGGCAGTTCCCCGGGGACGACGGCGAACCCGGCCTCCCGGAAGGCGTCGACGAGGGCGGTGAGCGCCATTCCGCGCTCTCGGGTGTCGCCGTGGCGGTAGTAGGTGAGGTAGAGGCAGATCCCGCGGCGAAGATCGAACGTCGCCACGTAGCCGGTCGCCGCCTCGAGGAGGGAGAGCCCCCTCAGCCACTCGGTCGCCTCTTCGAGCGACGCCCGGGGCCGGCCGTCCGGCAGCGTCCTCGCAGCACCGGCGACGGCCGCCAGGTCGTCTGCATACCCCTCGCCCGGATAGCTGAGCAGCACCGAGGCGCAGCCGAAGACGCTCGCCGCAGCCCGGCGCCTCATCCTGCGCCTCCGTCATCCGCCGGCCGCAGCCCACGAGCGGGCGAGGTGGTCTCGTCGAGCCTGAGGTGGAGCCGCCCCTTGTCGTCCCGTCCGGCGACCGACGACTCGGGCGGGCCGTCCCGGTGGAGGTGGAAGCTGGCGGCCCGGCCGCCGTCGTGGCCGTACATCCCCGGTCTCCCTTCGGACTCGAGGGAGCAGCCCGACAGGTCGTGCTGGGCGAGCAGCCGTCCCGCGTCCTCGGCGTGCGCAGGCGGGATGACGTAGCGATCCTCGTAGCGGGCGATGGCGAGCAGCCGGAACAGGTCCTCGGCGTCGTCCTCGGACAGGCCGACGTCGTCGAGATCGAGCGCCGGGTGAGCTCCGAGCTGGTGGGCGCGCATGACCGACCGGATGGCGGCCAGCCGCCGGAGGGCGTTGCGCACCGGGGCGACCTCACCGGCCGTGAACAGGTTGGCCAGGTACTCCACCGGGATGCGGAGGGAGTCGATCGCCGCGAAGACGGCGTCCGGGTCGGCCTCGTCGTAGCCCGCCGCAGAGGCGGCATCGGACACCGGAGACAGCGGCGGGATGTACCACACCATGGGCATCGTTCGGAACTCCGGATGGAGGGGGAGGGCAACCCGGTACCTCGAGATGAGCGAGTAGGTGGGCGAGCGCCGAGCCGCCGTCACCCAGTCGTGAGGTACTCCCTGGCGCTCAGCCTCCGCCGCGACCCGGGGATCGTCCGGGTCCAAGAACACCTGCAGCTGCGACTCGTAGAGGTCGGTGGGATCTGTCGTCGCAGCTGCGGCCAGCACCCGGTCGGCGTCGTAGAGCATGAGGCCGAGGTAGCGGAGCCGGCCGACACAGGTCTGGGAGCAGACCGTCGGCAGCCCGGCCTCGGTGCGGGGGAAGCAGAAGGTGCACTTCTCCGCCTTGCCGGTGCGGTGGTTGAAGTACACCTTCTTGTACGGGCAGCCCGAGACGCAGAAGCGCCAGCCACGGCAACGGTCCTGGTCGACCAGCACGATGCCGTCCTCTTCACGCTTGTACATGGCTCCCGAGGGGCAGGAGGCGACGCACGAGGGGTTCAGGCAGTGCTCGCAGATGCGGGGCAGGTAGAACATGAAGACCGACTCGAAGTCGAGACGCACCTTCTCCGACATCGCCACGATGTTCGGGTCCTCGAGGGCGCGGGCGGGAGCGCCCGCCAGGTCGTCCTCCCAGTTCGCCCCCCAGGTCGGGTTCATCTCGCGGCCGGTGAGGGCAGAGCGCGTCGAGACCGACGGAGCCCTGGTACCCGGGGGAGCGGTGATCAGCCGTGCGTAGTCGTAGCTGTAGGGCTCGTGGTAGTCCTCGATCGTCGGGAGATCGGGGTTGTAGAAGATCGACAGCAGGCGCTTCAGGCGGCTGCCGCTTCTCAGGGTGAGCCTGCCCTTGTGGTCGAGATGCCAGCCACCCTTCCAGCGTTCCTGGTCCTCGTAGCGGGCGGGGTAGCCGAGGCCGGGCTTGGTCTCGACGTTGTTGAAGTAGACGTACTCGGTGCCGGGCCGGTTCGTCCAGGTCTGCTTGCATGTGACCGAGCAGGTGTGGCAGCCGATGCACTTGTCCAGGTTCATCACCATGCACACCTGGGCCATCACTCTCATCGGGTCGCCTCCGAACCGGTGCGTGGTGCCATCAGAACTCGACCTCCTGCGAGCGGCGGCGGACGACGGCGATCTCGTCGCGCTGGGAGCCGGTCGGTCCGTAGTAGTTGAAGCCGGCCGACAGCTGGGCGTAGCCGCCGATCAGGTGCGACGGCTTCATGACCACCCGGGTGAGCGAGTTGTCCGTACCGCCGTGAAGGCCGGAGGTCTCCGACACCGGCATCTGCAGGTGGCGGTCGATCGAGTGGTACATGAGGACGGTTCCCGGCGGCACGCGGTGGGTGACCGCTGCCCGGGCCACCGTCACGCCGTTTCTGTTGTAGGCCTCGATCCAGTCGTTGTCCGCCACACCGATACGGGCGGCGTCGAGGTCGTTCACCCAGATGACGGGGCCTCCGCGGAACAGGTTCAGCATGTGGAGGTTGTCCTGGTACTCCGAGTGGATCGACCACTTCGAGTGCGGGGTCAGATAGCGGGCGACGAGCTGCGGCCCGCCGAGATCCCCTCTGCGCTGTTCGCCGAAGAGGCCGAGGATGTCGAGCGGCGGCCGGTAGGTCGGCAGCATCTCGCCGAGCTCGGCCATCCACTCGTGGTCCAGGAGGAAGTGCTGCCGACCGGTGAGGGTGTGCCATGGCTTCAGGCGGTC
The DNA here is from genome assembly GCA_021821585.1 of Actinomycetes bacterium. GTDB lineage: Bacteria > Actinomycetota > Acidimicrobiia > Acidimicrobiales > Bog-793 > JAKACF01. The sequence goes on along the minus strand of JAKACF010000386.1, from coordinate 227 downwards.
GACGTTGACCGTGAAGGGTGCGTACCGTCGCCGCTCGGACTCGGCACCCGACCACTCCGGCGAGCAGATGACCGAACGGGGTTGGGTGACGGTGTCGGCGAAGGTGATCCGGTCACCGGCCCGCTCGTGGGCGAGGTCGGCGAGGGCGGTTCCTGTGCGCGCCTCGAGATTCTCGAACCCCGCCACCGCGAGCCGGCCGTTGGTCGTGCCAGAGAGGGCGAGCATGG
>JAKACF010000385.1 GCA_021821585.1 Actinomycetes bacterium | reverse complement strand
GCCCTTTGGGAGCTTCTGGCGGAGAACGCTCTGGTCGCGCCTGAGCGAGCGCATGGCCGCCCAGCCCTCTCCGCCTCCCATCATCCTCATGGCTCGCTCCGTTCCTCGACTCAAGCCGGAACGCCGCCGACCGCCTCACGCATTCCCTCCAGGCGGAATATCCATCCCGGGCAGTTGTTTGTCTAGTCAACTATCTCGACCCGCCCCACCCCTCGCCGCCGCGCACGGGGCGGAGCACAGGGAGGAATTCGTGCCCCAGCTCGACGAACAAGTCACCCTTCCACTTCTCACCCTCACCTCGGGCGTCGTCCTGCCGGGCATGGTCTTCACGCTCACGCTCGAGACCGAGCAGTCGCGCACGGCGGTCGAAGCGGCCCGAGCCGTCGGCGGTCGCCTCGTGGTCGTCCCGAACGTCGAGGGCCGGTACGCGGCCGTCGGCGTCATCGCCGAGGTGATCGAGGAGGGAGAGCTGCCGGGCGGCTCGACCGCGGTCATCGTCCACGGCAGCCAGCGGGCCGAGATCGGTACAGGAGTGCCGGGGACCGGTCAGGCGACCTGGGTCCAGGTCGAGCCGATCCCGGCCGTCGAACCGTCGTCCGCTGCCGCAGAGCTCGCCCGCGAGTACCGCGCCGTGCTCGAGAACATCCTGCTCACCCGGGGCGCCCGCCGCATGGCCGAGCGCCTGCGGGCGGTGCACGAGCCTTCTGAGATCGCGGATCTCGCCGGCTACTCGCCCGACCTCGACCTCGAGGCCAAGGTGAAGGTCCTCGAGACCGTCGACTTGGAGGAGCGGCTGCGCCTCGTCCTCGGCTGGGCGCGGGAGACACTCGCCGACCTGGCCCTTCGTGACCAGATCAAGTCGAGCGTGGAGGAGGGGATGGAGAAGACCCAGCGGGAGTTCCTCCTCCGCCGCCAGCTCGAGGCGATCCGCAAGGAGCTCGGAGAGCTCTCCGGCAACCCCGGCGAGGGAGACGAGCCCGACGACTACCGGACGAAGCTCGAGGCGCTGGCGCCCGATCTCGCCGAGCCGGCGAAGACGGCCATCGCGAAGGAGATCGACCGCTTCGAGCGGACGAGCGACCAGAGCCCCGAGCGGGGCTGGATCCAGTCCTGGCTCGACACCGTCTTCGAGCTGCCCTGGGGCCGAGAGACCGAGGACCGTCTCGAGGTCCCGGAGGCCTCGCGGATCCTCGACGAGGACCACGAGGGCCTGCGCGACGTGAAGGACCGCATCCTCGAGCACCTCGCCGTCCGCAAGCTGCAGGCAGAACGGGGGCTCGTCCCCCTGAAGGGCACCCGCGGCGCTGGTGCGATCCTCGCCCTCGTCGGGCCGCCCGGTGTCGGCAAGACCTCGCTCGGTGAATCGATCGCCCGCGCGCTCGGCCGGAAGTTCGTGCGCGTGGCGCTCGGCGGCGTGCGGGACGAGGCCGAGATCCGCGGCCACCGCCGGACCTACGTCGGGGCCCAGCCCGGGCGCCTCGTCCGGGCGCTCAAGGAGGCCGGGACGATGAACCCGGTCATCCTCCTCGACGAGGTGGACAAGCTCGGCTCGGACTTCCGGGGCGACCCGTCCTCGGCGCTGCTCGAGGTCCTCGACCCGGCGCAGAACCACACCTTCCGCGACCACTATCTCGAGATCGAGCTCGACCTGTCCAAGGTGCTCTTCCTCGCCACGGCGAACGTCGCCGAGACGATCCCGGGACCGCTCTACGACCGGCTCGAGGTGATCCGCCTCGACGGCTACACCGACGAGGAGAAGCTCTCGATCGCCCGCAACCACCTGCTCCCCCGCCAGGTGGAGCGGGCCGCCCTCCGCTCTGAGGAGGTCGTGCTGAGCGACGACGCCCTCCGGGCCGTCATCTCCGACTACACCCGGGAGGCCGGGGTCCGCTCACTCGAGCGGGAGCTCGCCCGGTTGCTCCGCAAGGTGGCGACGAAGCTGGCGGCCGACGACGTGACGGCGCCTGTCGCCGTGGACGGCCAGTCGGTCCGTGAGTGGCTCGGCCGCCCCCGCTTCTTCTTCGAGGCGGCCGACCGGACCGCCGTCCCCGGCGTGGCGACAGGGCTGGCGGTCACGGGCGCCGGCGGCGACGTCCTCTACGTCGAAGCGACCTCCATCGAGGGCGGCGGCGAGGGCCTGACGCTCACCGGCCAGCTCGGCGAGGTCATGAAGGAGTCGGCCGAGATCGCTCTCTCCTTCGTCCGCTCGCACGCGGCCGAGCTCGGGCTCGACCCGGCGGTCTTCGAGAAGCGGCGCTTCCACGTCCACGTGCCCGCCGGCGCCATCCCCAAGGACGGCCCGTCGGCCGGCGTCACGATGACGACGGCGCTCGTCTCACTGCTGAGCGAGCGGCCGGTCCGCTCGGTCGTCGGCATGACGGGCGAGGTCACCTTGCAGGGGCTCGTGCTGCCGATCGGTGGCGTGAAGCAGAAGGTGCTGGCGGCCTGGCGCTCGGGACTGCGCGAGGTCGTGCTGCCGGTGCGCAACGGGCCGGATCTCGAGGACGTGCCCGAGGCGGTGCGGGAGCAGATGACCTTCCACCTCGCCTCGTCGGTCTCCGACGTCCTCGCCGCCGCACTCGAGCCGGCCGGCGAGGACCGGGCCGCCGGCTCGCCTGCGGCGGCCGCCTGACCGGCGGCCGCCGCAGGGGGCATCAGTAGCGGTAGCCCTCGCCCTTGTAGGGCCCTTCCACCGGCACGCCGATGTAGGCGGCCTGGTCGGGCGTGAGCTCGGTGAGGCGGACGCCCAGTGCGTCGAGGTGGAGCCGTGCGACCTTCTCGTCGAGGTGCTTGGGGAGGACGTAGACCTGCGACTCGTAGTCGTTCGGGCGCGTGAAGAGCTCGATCTGGGCCATCACCTGGTTGGTG
>JAKACF010000384.1 GCA_021821585.1 Actinomycetes bacterium | reverse complement strand
ACCCGGCCGACGGCGACACCGACCGAGACGGCCATGCAGCGCTCGCCCGCCGAGCCGTAGCCGGCGGAGACCGCCGCGTCCGCCGCCATGTCCACATCGGCGTCGGGGAGGACCACCATGTGGTTCTTGGCGCCGCCGAGGGCCTGGACCCGCTTGCCCGCCTTGGCGGCCTCCTCGTAGATGTAGCGGGCGATCGGGGTGGAGCCGACGAAGGAGACGGCCGCCACCTCGGGGTGGGCGAGGATGGCGTCGACGGCCACCTTGTCGCCGTGGACGACGTTGAAGACACCGTCGGGGAGGCCGGCCTCCGACAGCAGCTCGGCGAGCAGCACCGAGGCGAGCGGGTCCTTCTCGGACGGCTTCAGCACGAAGGTGTTGCCACACGCGATGGCGTTGGCGAACATCCACATCGGGACCATGACCGGGAAGTTGAAGGGCGTGATGCCGGCCGCGACGCCGAGCGGCTGGCGGATGGAGTAGACGTCCACCCCGGTCGACGCCTGCTCGGCGTAGCGGCCGGCCAGCTGGCTCGGGATGCCGCAGGCGAAGTCGACGTTCTCGATGCCGCGGGCGACCTCGCCCATGGCGTCGGAGAGCACCTTGCCGTGCTGGGCGGTGACGGCGGCCGCCAGCTCGCTCCGGTGGGCGTCGAGCACCTGGCGGATGGAGAACATGATCTCGTTGCGCCTGGCGAGCGAGGTCGCCCGCCATCCCGGTGCGGCGCTGCGGGCCGCCTGGATCGCCCGGTCCACCTCCTCGACGCTCGCGAGGTCGACCTCGTGGGTCCTCTCTCCCGTGGCCGGGTTGAAGACGTCGCCGCGCCTGCCGGACTCGCCGGGGGCGGACTTCCCGCCGATGTAGTGAGTGATGAGCTCCACATTTCCTCCTCGTTGCTCGGTCGATTCTCGTTCCGCGGGCGCCACCACCCGCTGGTGAACGGGCCGGGCAGCGGTGCCGGGCCCGTTCGTCGTGGCCTGGACGCTCAGCCGGTGACGGCCCGGTCGGTGATCTCGAGCGCCTGGTCGAGCACCTCGAAGCCCTCCGCCAGCTCCGCCTCGGTGATGCACAGCGGCGGGTTGGTCATGACCTGGTTCCAGTGCAGGTTCACGAACACCCCGTGGTCGAGGGCGAAGCGGGAGAGCTCGGCCATCTCCGGGCTCCCGGAGTTGAAGGGCGCCATCGGCTCGCCGGTCTCCCGGTTGCGCACGATCTCGAGGCAGCCGAAGAGCCCGATGTTGCGATGCCCGCCGACCGAGGGGTGCCGGGCCGCCAGCTCCTCGTGATGACGGCGCATCACCTCGCCCATCTTGGCGCTGTGCTCGACGAGGCCGTCCTCCTCGTACACGCGGATGGTGGCGAGGGCGGCCGCCAGGCCGACCGGGTGCGAGTTGTAGGTGAGGCCGCCGGCAAAGGGGTGGTCGTCGAAGTGGGCGGCCACCTCGCGGCGGATCCCGACGGCGCCGAGCGGGACGTAGCTTGAGGTGAGCCCCTTGGCCGAGGTGATGAGGTCGGGCACGACACCCCAGTGGTCGACGGCGAACCACCTGCCCGTCCGGCCGAAACCGCTCATGACCTCGTCCGCGATCATGAGGATGCCGTGGCGGTCGCAGAGCTCGCGGACGCCTTCGAGGTAGCCGTCGGGCGGCACCAGGATGCCGTTGGTCCCGGTGACCGGCTCGATGATGAAGGCGGCGATCGTCTTCGGCCCCTCGAGCTCGATCGTCTCCTCGAGCGCGGCGAGGGCCTCGGCGGCGGAGTCCATCGGCCGGGTCGTGCCGTGGTAGAAGTCGAGGACGTGGACGACGCCCGGGATGCCGGGCTCGTTGGCCCACCGGCGCGGGTCGCCCGTGAGGGTGATGGCTCCGGAGGTGGCACCGTGGTAGGAGCGGTACCGGGCGAGGATCTTGTGGCGACCGGTGACGGCCTTCGCGATCCGGATGGCGTTCTCGTTCGCCTCCGCCCCGCCGAGGGTGAAGAAGGACTTCTCGATGTCGCCGGGGAAGAGCTGGGCGAGCTTGTGGCCGAGCAGAGCCCGGACCTCGGTCGTCATGGCGGCCGAGTTGACATAGGAGAGCGTCTCGACCTGCTTCGCCACCGCCTCGGCCACCCGCCGGTCGCCGTGGCCGATGTTGACGCTCATCAGCTGGGAGTTGAAGTCGAGGTAGCGCTTGCCGTCAGGGTCGTAGAAGTAGACGCCCTTGGCGCTCGCCACGGGGATGGGCGAGATCTTCGACTGGGCCGCCCAGTCGAAGAGGGTGTAGCGGGTCGACCACTCCACGATCTCCTTCGCCGAGAGTCCGCCAGTGTGTGATCCGTCGTTCATCGCGTTGCTCCTTGTGATCGTGGAAAGCGTACGGCCGGGGGGCGTCGGAGGACAGTGCACAGACTGAGCAGTTCACCCTCCTGAAACGCCACTAACGTGCGCCCATGGCCGTCACACTCCGGGACGTGCTGGCGAGCGAGACCCTGGCGGGCGCCGGTGCCTCGGTGCTCGCCGGGCGGGACCGCCTCGACCGGCCTGTGCGCTGGGTGCACGTCGCCGAGCTGCCCGACATCGCCCACCTCTTGAGCGGCGGCGAGCTGCTGCTCACGACCGGGATCGGGATCGGCGAGACGGCGGCGCTCCAGCGCCGCTACGTCCGGGAGCTCGCCGGGGCGGGCGTGGCGGGCCTTGTGGTCGAGCTCGGGCGGAGGTTCGCCGAGCTCCCCCGCGCCATGGTCGACGAGGCCGAGCGGCGGGGGCTCCCCCTCGTCGCCCTCGAGCGCGAGACGCGCTACGTCGAGCTCACCGAGACGGTCCACCGGGCGATCATCAGCCACCAGCACGAGCTGCTGAGCCGCGCCGAGCGGGTGAGCCGGCAGCTCACCGAGCTCATCTT
>JAKACF010000383.1 GCA_021821585.1 Actinomycetes bacterium | reverse complement strand
CGTGAGCGTGAGGACCCGGCCCGGTACCGAGGGGGAGCGTCGCCTCGAGGGCACGCTCGTCTCCTCGGACGACACCGGCGTCCGCATCGAGGTCGCCGGGCGGGAGGGGGAGGTCCGCCAGATCTCCTACGACGAGATCGAGCGGGCCCACACGGTCTTCGACTGGAAGACGGCGCTGGCGGGCACGAGCGCCCCGAGCGCCCGACGGGAGCACAAGGCCGAGCGCCGCCGCCGGCGCGCCGACGGCGGTCACGAGCGGGACGACGAACGACACGGGACGGAGACGAGATGAGCACATCCAACTTCGAGATGCTCGAGGCGATGCAGCAGATGGCCCGGGACCGGGGCATCACGGTCGACACCCTTTTCGACGCGCTCGCCAACGCCCTCGTCGCGGCCTACAAGCGCCTGCCGAACGCCGCCGAGGAGGCGGTCGTCACGATCGACCCTGACGCCGGCGAGTTTCGCGTCTTCGGCCAGGAGCTCGACGAGGACGGGAACGTCGTGCGCGAGTGGGACGACACCCCGAAGGACTTCGGCCGCATCGCCGCCCAGGCCGCCAAGCAGGTGCTCACCCAGCGGGTGCGCGAGGCCGAGCGGGATCGCAAGTACGAGGAGTACGCCGGGCGGGAGGGCGACATCGTCACCGGCATCATCCAGCAGACCGACAGCCGCTTCACCCTGCTCGACCTCGGCAAGGTGGAGGCCCTGCTTCCCCAGGCCGAGCAGGTGCCCTACGAGCGATACGACCACGGCGCCCGCCTGAAGGCCTACATCGTCGAGGTCCGCAAGACCTCCAAGGGCCCCCAGATCGTCGTCTCGCGCAGCCACCCGGGGCTCATCAAGCGGCTGTTCGAGCTCGAGGTGCCCGAGATCTCGAACGGTCTCGTCGAGATCAAGGCCTGCGCCCGGGAGCCCGGGCACCGCACCAAGATCGCCGTCTGGTCGAACGACCAGAACGTCGACCCGGTCGGCGCCTGCGTGGGGGCCCGCGGTGCCCGCGTCCGCATGGTGACGACGGAGCTCCGCGGCGAGAAGGTCGACATCGTCCCGTTCTCGGACGACCCGGCGGAGTTCGTCGCACGGGCTCTGCAGCCGGCGAAGGTGAAAGAGGTCCTCCTCGACGAGGACAAAGGGCGCGCCACCGTCGTCGTCCACGACTACCAGCTCTCCCTCGCCATCGGCAAGGAGGGCCAGAACGCCCGCCTCGCCGCCCGTCTGACGGGTTGGCACATCGACATCCGCTCCGAGTCCGAGGTGGCTGCGGCCGAGGAGGAGGAGGGCGAGTGGGCCGAGGGGGAGTGGGTCGAGGACGAGTCCGGCGAGATGGTCTGGAAGCCAGCCGGCGGCGGGGAGACGCTCTCGGCCGAGCAGTGGGCGGCCGGCGACGCCCAGGCCGAGAGCGACGACGTCGCCCCCTCCGAGGTGGCGGAGGAGAACCTCGCCGAGGCCGCCGCAGCCATCGACGAGGAGGAGCGGGAGCTCGAGGTCGTCGCCGACGAGCTCGAATCGGTCTCCGAGGACGCCACCTTCGACGCCGAGACTCCTCCGAGCGTGGCAGGGAGCTATGAGCCCGCCGAGGGGGAGCCGGGTCCCGGTAGCCCTGGCTGAGCCGGTGGCGAGGGGGTCCGGTCCACGGCGCACCTGCGTGGGCTGCGGCACCGTCCGCCACGCCGCCGAGCTGGAGCGGCTGGTGCTGACCGGCACCGGGCAACTGGCGCTCGGGCGCCACCTCGCCGGCAGGGGCGCCTGGCTCTGCCGGGAGAGCCTCGCCGAGTGCGCCGGGAAGGCTGCCCGCACCGGTCGCTTCGCCCGGGCCTTCCGCCGGCCGGTCGCCAGGCCGGAGGCGGAGCGCTTCGCGATGGAGCTTTCCTCGTCCTTGCCGAGCGGGGCCGAACCGGGGCCTCCGACCCGGTAAAACAGTACCGACACGTCGGTCCGGCCCGCCCGAAGCTGCCAGCGGGGGCTGTTCCGATGTGCGAGGATAGAGACTCGCGCCGTCGCATCTGGTGCCTACGGCGCGCGCCCTCAATTCGGAGAGGACCGAACCGCAAAGTTGCCCAAGAAGATCCGCGTCTACGAGCTCGCCCGTGAGCTGGGGCTCACGAACAAGGAGGCCCTCGACCTCTGCGTCGGCCTCGGCATCGGCGTGAAGAGCCACTCGTCCTCGATCGAGGACGCCCAAGCAGACCGCGTCCGGCGCAAGGCCGAGCGCGAGGGACTCCGGCGCGACGTGCAGCCGGAGGAGCCGGCCGCGCCGCGAAAGAGCCGCGAGGCGCCCGCACCGGCCGCCCCCGAGCGGTTCGTCCCCTCCGCCGAGGAGCAGAAGCCGGCGGGTGCCCCGACGGCGGCCGCCCCGGCACCCGAGGTCCCGGCGACGCCGTCGGAGGCGCCGATCGGCACCCACGAGGCGGCGCCCGGTCACCGGCTGTTCGTCAGCCGGCCGGCGAGCGAGCTGGCAGAGCAGCGCGCCCCGCAGCGCCCGGCCGCTCCTGCTCCGAGCCGGGCAACCCCGCAACGACCGAGCGGACCACCGCCCTCGCGCCCGGCAGCCGGGCCGCGACGTGGTGAGGGCGAGCAGGCGCCGGCGGCCGCCGGTCAGCCCCAGCCGCCCAGTCCCTCCCAGCCGGCCCAGCGTCCTGCTTCGGGAGCCGGGGAGCGTCCGGTCTCGCCGAGCGGCCGGCCCATCCCGCCGCCTCCGCGGCCGCTCTCGCTCTCGGGCAAGCCGATCCCACCGCCACCGGGTGTCCGTCGTGCCCCGGGACCCCAGGCCGGCGGCCGTCCCGGCGCGCCCGGGCAGCCGCGGGGCACGCAGGGCGCTGGTGGTGCCGGTCGTCCTGGAACGGGCGCCCGGCCTCCCTTCGGCGGCGGGCGGAGCGGCGCC
>JAKACF010000382.1 GCA_021821585.1 Actinomycetes bacterium | reverse complement strand
CCTCGGCCTGCGATCCGACGAAGCGCGTCGGCCCCATGGCCACGACGTCCTCGGGCCAGAGAATGAGCGAGGGGTGGCCGCTCACACGGGCGGTCTCTCGCAGGGCCGCCTCGAAGACCCGTGAGGGAGGCACCTGGAGCTGGCTGAGCCCGCGCTGGCCGCCCCCCTGCACGACGGCCACGCTGAGATGCGGAGCGCCGGCGGACACCGTCGGCCCGGTCACCGCCCCGGCCCCCGCCAGCGCGGCGGCGGCGACGAGGCAGCTGAGCGACCCGAACAGCGAGGCCGAGGAGCCCTCGTCCCCTCGCCGGCCCCTGGCGAGGCCGACGAGGACCAGCTCGCCGAGGGCTCCGCCCGAGAGGGCGAGGACGAACACGACGAGGAGGGGGCCGCCGAGGCGGGCGGCGAACTGCAGGGGCCCGCCGATCTGCCCGAGGGCGGCCGAGCCGAGCGGCAGGCCGCCGAAGGGCCAGCTCTCCCTCACCCACTCCGCCAGCGTGAAGGCGGCAGCGGCGGCCGGCACCCTGAGCGGTCCCGACGGCGGGACGAGGGCGGCGCAGACGGCGACGATGAGGGACTCGACGACGACGAGCACCACGTAGCCCGCCGCGTTGAACTGGATCGCCCAGGCGATGCCGATGGCGAACTGGCCGAGGCCCGCCCACAGGCCGGCGGCCAGCCGGCCCCCGAGGGGCCGACCCTTCAGAGCGGTGACGACGGCCGCCATGCCGAGGACGCCGAGGGGCCAGAAGGAGACCGGGGGGAGCGAGCACCCGACGAGGGCGCCGCCGAAGAGGGGAAGCCCGATCCTCCTCGCCAGTCGCCCGGCCCTCGTCACCGCCTCAGCCTTGCGGCCAGGCGAACGGCGGCGCTCTCGCCGCTGCGGATGCAGGCGGGGACGCCGATGCCGCCGAGCACCGCCCCGGCGAGCTCGACCGGCCCGCCGGCAGCGAGCATCTGGCGGACCGCCTCGATCCGGCGCGGATGGCCCGGGCGGTACTGGGGGAAGGCGCGCTCCCAGCGGGTGACCGAGACCTCGGCCGGCTGGGCGTCGACGCCGGAGACGGCGCCGAGCTCCTCGAGGAGCCGTTCCGCCAGCGAGGCGTCGTCGAGCCCGGCGATGCGCTCGTCGCCGTAGCGGCCGGCAGAGACCCGGACGAGGACCGAGCCGTCGGGCACCATCCACGGCCACTTGACGCTCAGCCACGTGGCGGCGGTCATCAGCATCCGCTCGATCCGCGGGACGAGGACGCCGCTCCACTGCCCGGGCAGCTCGACCGATCCCGGCGCGTAGCGGGCGGTCAGCACCGCCACCGAGGCGTAGGGCACGCCGGCGAGCTCGTCGGCCGCCTCCGGCGCGGCCTCGCCGAGGAGGGCGGCTGCGTCGTGGCCCGGCGAGGCGAGCACCACACCGTCGCAGCGGATCGCCTCCCCGCTGGCCGTGGCGACCTCGACCCCGCCGTCGGGCAGCAGGCGCAGCCCCCGGGCCGGGGTGGCGATCCGCACGTCGACGCCGGAGCGCTCGAGCTCGGCCCTGCACCGGTCGACGAGCCGGCCGAGCCCGCCCCGCAGGCCGAGGAAGACCGGCCCCGCCGGCGCGCCGGCGGCCGGGACCGCCGGCCGGGCGAGGGCCCGCAGCGGGCCGACGACCTGGCGCGCCCCGCACAGGGCGCGGGCGACGTGGGGGGCCGAGACGGCGAGCGACATGGCGTCCACCCCGCCGGCGTTGATGCCACCGAGCAGCGGGTCGACGAGGCGGTCGACCACCTCGTCGCCGAGACGCTCCCGCAGAAGCGACCCGGCCGTCCGCTCGGCGCCACCGTCACCGGCGAGGCCGAGCTCGGCGGCGGAGATGACGGCCGCGTCCGTCGCCCCCTTCCCGGCCCGACTGACGCCGTCGGCCGAGACGATGCCGCTCGCCGCCAGGGCGTCGAGGTCGGTCGGGACGCCGAGGACGAGGCCCCGGGGCAGCGGCCTCATCTCGCCGTAGGAGTAGACGGCAGCCCCTCCCGGCACGGGCGCCACGAGGTCGTCGCCGAGCCCGAGGTGGCGGCAGAGGCGCTCGGCACTCGGGTCGCGCCGCAGCAGCTGGTCCGGTCCGAGCTCGACGAGGTGGCCGCCGAGCTCCCCGGTGAGGATCTTGCCCCCGAGCCGCCCGCTCGCCTCGAGCAGCACGACGCCGACCCCCTCCAGCTTCTCCTCGAGGGCGGCCGGGGCGAGACCGGCGAGCACACGTGCGGCGGCCAGCCCGCTCACGCCGCCGCCGACGACGGCGACGAGGGGCCGGCCGTCCTCAGCCACGAAGCTCCGCGGCGGCCCGGCGGAGCAGCCCGCCGAGCGCCTCGCACAGCCGCGGCTCGGCGTTGAGCGAGGCGGTCCGCCCCCAGGCGAGCCCCGCCGCGCGCGCCGCCGCCGCCGCCTCGACGTCGAGGTCGTAGTTCACCTCGAGGTGGTCGGAGGTGAAGCCGGCGGGGCAGACGACGACGTGGGTGGCTCCGGTCGCGGGGAGGGAGGCGATCACCTGGAGCACGTCCGGACCGATCCAGGGCTCAGGGGTCCGCCCGGCGCTCTGCCAGCAGACCTGGACCCGCCCGGCCCCGCTGGCGGCGGCGAGGGCCTCGGCGGTCTCCCCGAGCCGGCGGTCGTAGCCGTCCCCGGACTCGATCACCCGGACGGGGAGCGAGTGCGCCGTCACGAGGAGGACGGCACCCCGGTCCGACGGCGAGACTCCGAGCTCGCCGAAGGCCGCCTCGACCCGCTCGGCGAGGAGGTCGACGAGCACGGGCTCGAGGTGCCAGTCCTCGACGAAGACGGCGGGCAGGCCGAGTCCGCTGGCGGCCGCTCCCGCACGCTCGAGGTACTCGCCGACGCTCGCCGCGGAGTAGTG
>JAKACF010000381.1 GCA_021821585.1 Actinomycetes bacterium | reverse complement strand
GCCGATCTCGCCCCGCTGCTCGGCGTTGGTGCGCCCGGCTCTGGCGGCGAGCACGCTCTCGAACAGCGGGTAGACGAACACCGGGACGACGAGGCCGGCGGACCGCTCCTCCCCGGACAGGTCCTGACGCTCGGTCCCGACGACGGCGTCGGCTCCGGCCGGCGCCGGGGAGGGACCGGCCTGGGGGGCGAGCCGCGTGGCACGGACGGCCTCGGCGCCGGCGATGAGGGTGGCCCCGAGGCGCCCGGCCGCCACCTCGGCGGCCGCCCGGTTGACGAGGGCCTGGGGGGAGTTGCCGCCGATGACGGTCGTCTCGGTCCGCCCCGGGGCGAGGCCGAGCCGGGCGGCCAGCTCGGAGGCGGGCGCCGGGCCGGCGCGGCGTGACAGGACGTTCACGACGCTCACCTGCTCGATGCGCCGGGCGAGGTCGCCTGAGCCCTCGAGGGCCACCCGGGCAGCCCGCTCGGCCAGCTCGAGCGGACCGAGCCCGCCGCTGCGGTCGAGCGCCTGCCCGGCTGAGAGCACGACGGGGACGCGCTCGGGGTCCCGCCTCACGCCGGCGGCGCGCCCGCCCTGCCGAGGCCGTGCAGCACGAGCTCGACGAGGAACCGGCTCAGCGACTCGGCCGACAACCCGTCGTCGGTGACGAGTCGCCGATGGGCCATCTGGCCGATGAGGGAGGTGACGGCGTAGGCGATCACCCTCGTCGGGCCCGGGGAGAGGACGCCCTGGCGCTGGAGGACCGAGACGAGCCGCTCGGTGTCGTCGACGAAGGAGCCGTGGATCTCGGCGAGGTGGCGCTCGAAGCTGTGGCCGAGCGCGAAGGCGTCCCTGAAGAGCAGCTTCACGAGCGCCCGGTCGGCGTCGTAGAACTCGATCGTGGCACCGACCGCGGCGGCGAGGGGGGCGGCGGGGTCGCCGGCGCGCGAGGCGCCCGCCACGGCCTCGGCGAGGTGCTGGCGGAGCGAGGCGGCCTCGGCCGACATGAGCTCGTGGAACAGGGCCTCTTTCGACTCGTAGTACCAGTAGATCGAGCCGTAGGAGAGCCCGGCGGCGGCCGCGATGTCGGCGATCGTCGTGGCGTGGTAGCCCTTCTCGGCGAAGACCTGCTTGGCCGCCGAGAGGATGTCCTGGCGCCGGGAGGCCTTGTCCTCCTCGCTCACCGCCCGCCGCATGGCCTTCGACGCCTCCCGCGGGGCCATCAGTGCCGTACCGAGCCGGCGCCGTCGGTGGCGAGCCGCTCGATCACCTCCTCGGCCTCCTCGACGAAGCGGCGGACGAGCTCGCCCGCCGGCACCAGCCCCTCGATGGCGCCGGCGCCCTGGCCGGCGGGGTAGGCCTCCTTCGAGGGGTCGACCCCGCCGGCGTCGGCACCGCCCCCGAGGTGGAAGGCCTCGTCCCCCATCGAGCGGACGAGCTGGGCGGGGAAGGGCTGCAGCTCGTCGGGGTGCTGCTCGAAGTAGGACGTGTACTCGTTGGCGAGCACCCGCATCGTCTTTCCCGAGTAGGCCCGGCTCACGACCGTCGAGTCCTCCCTCGCCTCGACGAGCCGCTCCTTGTAGCCCGGGACGGCACGGGCCTCGGGGGTGGCGATGAAGCGCGTGCCGACCCACACCCCGACCGCACCGAGGGCGAGGGCCGCCACGAGGCCGCGCCCGTCGAAGATCCCGCCGGCCGCCACGACCGGGACGCGGTCGCCGACGGCGTCGACGATCTGGGGGACGAGCGGCATCGTCGCGACGGCACCGGTGTGGCCCCCGGCCTCGGTGCCCTGGGCGACGACGAGGTCGCAGCCGGCCGCCACCGCTCGGCGGGCGTGCTCGACCTTGCCGCACATGCTGACGACGAGCACGCCGGCGTCGTGGCAGAGGCGGACCACCTCGGAGGGCACCCCGAGACCGGCGACGAAGACCGACGCCCCCTCCTCGACGAGGAGCCGGACCTGGTCCTCGAGCCCGCCCGGCATGGCCGTCAGGAGATCGACCCCGAAGGGTCTGTCGGTCCGGCGGCGGACCTCGCGGATCTCGGACACCATCTCGTCGCTCGACATCGTGGAGGCCCCGAGGCAGCCGAAACCGCCCGCCTCGGAGACCGCCGCCACGAGCGGCGCGTAGGACACCCCGCCCATGCCGGCGAGCATCACCGGGTGCTCGATGCCGAGCATCTCCGTCAGCCTCGTGCGCATCTCTTCCCTCCGCCCCACGAGCCCCCTGCGGGCTTGTTGACTGATGTGTCAGTTTAGGAACAGGGCCGCTCGGGGGACCACCCGGGCCCCCCGGGAGCGCCCCTCTCCGGCCGGCAATGCGAGGTGCGGCGGCGGCCGCCCCTCTAAGGTGAGGAACGTCGCCGGGGCGCGCATTGCGCACCGCGGAAGCGATCGGGCCCGAAGCTGTGCCCGCAAAGGAGTGGCGATGACGAGACTCTCAAAGGGCGCCCGGCGGGCCACGACCGAAGGTGGCGTAGCCGGCGCGGTCGGCGGCGGACTCGGCAACGGGTCACGGCGGTCCGGCCGCTCCGCCGGGGAGCACGCAGCGTCGAGCGGGTCGGAGTCCTACCGCGGCTTCGAGCGCAAGGAGCTGATCGACGACTTCCGCCTCGCCTGCATCTCCCGCGCCATCGACGACCGCGAGATCATGCTGCAGAAGCAGTCCCGGGTCTTCTTCCAGATCTCCGGGGCCGGTCACGAGATCCTGCTCCTCTCGCTCGCGAGGTCGCTGCGCCCCGGCTACGACTGGTTCTTCCCCTACTACCGCGACCAGGCGCTCGTCCTCGGCCTCGGGGTGACGCCCCGCGACATCCTCTTGCAGGCGGTCGGCTCAGCCGACGACCCGAACTCCGGCGGCCGCCAGATGCCCTCCCACTGGGGCAGCGTCAGGCACCACGTCGTC
>JAKACF010000380.1 GCA_021821585.1 Actinomycetes bacterium | reverse complement strand
AGATGCGGTGGGCGACGGTGAACACTGCACAGCCGCGCCGCAACGCGCTCTCCCGGAGCGCCGACCGGAAGGCGGCGTCGCTGGAGGCGTCGATCGCGGCCGTCGCCTCGTCGAGCAGGAGCGAGGCGGGCTGGTGTACGAGCGCCCGCGCGAGTGCGACGAGCTGGCGCTGACCGGACGAGAGGACGGTCCCCCCGCCTCGGCCGTCGCCGGCGAGGCGGGTGTCGAACCCGTCTGGGAGATCGGCGACGAGAGGGCCGATGCCGGCGAGCTCGGCCGCCTGGGTGACTGCCTGATCGCTCACGTCCGGGTCGAAGAGCGTGAGGTTCTCTCGGAGCGTGCCCCCGAAGAGCTGCAGCGCCTGCGGGACGACGCCGAGGAGGCGGCGGCGCTCGGTCTCGGCCAGGCGGCGGGGGTCGAGCCCGGCGACCCTCACCGAACCGGTCCCCGGCGGGTAGAGGCCGCCGATGAGCGAGACGAGCGTCGACTTGCCCGCTCCGGTCCGTCCGACGAGAGCGACGGTCTCCCCCCGGGCGACCGTGAGCGTCACGTCTTCGAGGACCGGATGGCCGGGAAGATAGGAGAAGCTCGCAGCGGCGACCTCGATCCCGCGCGAAGGATCGGGCGGTCCGGCCTCAGCAGTCGGTGTGTCGTCGAGGGGGAGGTCGAGGATCTCGAAGGCCCTCTCGGCGCCGGCTGCGGCGGCCTGCACCGACTGCCACTCGTCGCCCAGTGCCACGATAGGGGCGAAGAAGTTCTGGAACAGAAGGATGAAGGCCGTCAGCGTCCCAAGGTCGACTCCGCTCCGCGAGAGCGTGTGACCGGCACCGACCCAGATGAGGGCAGCGATCAGGACGGCCGAGAGCAGCCCGCTCAGAGGGGCGAAGAAGGCGTTGTACTTGACGGAGTCGCTCTGGGCGAGCAGGGTGCGCTGAAGCGACCGGCGGAAGCGGGCCACGAAGGAGTCCTCGCGACCGAAGGCGCGGATCGTCTCGACTCCGCCCACCACCTCGGCAAGCTCGGCATTGAGGCGCCCGATGGCCCGCCGCGTCCTGCGTTCGGCGTCCCGCACGCGGACTTGCAGGTAGCGAGTGGTCACGAGGAGCGGCGGGAGCACGACGGCGGATACCGCAGAGAGGAGAGGGCTCAAGGCGATCATGGCGATGACCACCGCCACGAGCGGGACGAGCTGGCCGATCAAGGTGGCGATCCCGTCGGTGAAGAGCTCGTCGACCGTCTCCACGTCGGCCGTGGACCGGCTGATCACGTCACCGATCGGCGTCCTGTCGAGATAGGAGGGCGCAAGGCCCATGACGTGAGAGAAGATGCGCTCCCTCAGCGCCGCGATCGCCGACTGCGAGACGCGCGCCGCGAGATACGCGTAGGCGAAGGTGAAGGCCGAGTCGGCCGCCACGGCGATGAGATAGACGATCGCTGCGAGAAGGAGACCCGTCGTCCTTCGCGGTACGAGGTCGTGGTTGACCACGTATCGGACGACGAAGGGCGGCACGAGCTCGGCGAAGGCAGAGGCGACGATGCACACCGCCACGAGGACGAGCGAGCGCCGCCACGGCGCGAGGAGCGCGGCGGTCTTTCGCCAGAGTCGGGCAGATGACTTCGGCGCCTCCGAGCTCGCAGGGCCGGCGGTGGACACCGTCATCGCCAACCACCTCCCGGCGTCGCTGACGAGGCGAGGCGGGACTGTGCCCGGTAGATGCGGGCGTACAGTCCCCCGGCGGCGAGCAGCGCGGCGTGCGTCCCCTCCTCCTCGATGCGACCGTCATCGAGGACGACCACGCGATCGGCATGCGGAAACGCGGCGAGGCGGTGACTGAGCAGGAGGATGGTCGCCCGCCCCTCCGGCGGAGCGTCATTGCCGAGGGAAGCCCGCAAGGCGGTGACGATCGCCGCCTCGGTGTCCACGTCGACGGCCGAGAACGGGTCGTCGAGCACGAGGAGTCCAGGTACCGTGCCACCTGCGCCGAGGGCCCGGGCGAGACCGATGCGCTGGCGCTGGCCGCCCGAGACGCGCACCCCGAACTCACCGATCTCGGTGTCGAGACCCCCGGGCATCGCTTGGAGGTCACGCTCGAGGGCGGCGAGCCTGACGGCTCGTGCAATGGCGGGGGCGACCTCGCCACCTGCGGTCCGCTCGGCCGCAAGGGAGATGTTGTCGAGCACGGTCCCGGAGAAGAGATGGTGGTCTTGTCCGAGGTAGCCGATGCATCGGGCCCGCTCGGCGGATGAGAGGCCGGCGGCGTCCTTGCCGTCGAGGAGCACGCTCCCGGAGTCAGGGGGGTAGATGCCGGCCGCGAGGCGACCGAGGGCGCTCTTTCCCGAACCAACCGCACCGGTCACTGCCACAAACGACCCAGACGGGACTTCGAGGTCGATCTGGTGGAGGGCCGGTCGCCCACCCGGGTAGTGAAAGGTGACGTCTCTGAAGGAGAGCCCGATCGGCGACCGCTCACCCGTCGGTCCCGCCGGAGACTCCGAGTCGAGCGCTGCCACGTGCGCCGCACGGAAGGAGGACCAGCGCGGTTCGCCCGACATCGACGGTGGCGGTGCCAGGAGCGGCGCCAGGCGGGCGTAGGCGGCACCCGCCGCCTGCACACGGTTGGCCATCTGCGGGATGCGCGGTGCGCGCCCGACGAAGCGGACGAAGAGCTGCAAGAAGGCGACGAGCCCGCCGACGGTGAGCGTCCCCACGGCCACGTCGTGACCACCGAGCCAGATGACGAAGAACACGCCGGCGGAGAGAATCGTCGTGTAGATCGCCGAGAGCCCCTCATCGAGGCGGATGGCATCAAGCTCGCTCCCGGCCTGGCGCCTGGCCAAGGATCGGACCCGGGTGGTGGCCATCCCGCTCCGCCCCGCCAGGCGCAGCAGCCTGAA
>JAKACF010000379.1 GCA_021821585.1 Actinomycetes bacterium | reverse complement strand
ACGCCGTCGTCGGCGACGATGCCGGCGAGCGTCGGCGACTCCCCGCCGACGAAGGCCGCCCCGGCCGCCTCGCACGCCTGCCGCCACCCCTCGAGGAGGGAGGCGTGGCGCGCTCCGGCGTAGAAGCCGGCGCTCCCGGTCGCCACGTAGGCGCTCACCGACAGCGGGAGCGCCCCCATGCAGGCGAGGTCGTTCACGACCGCCGCCACGGCGTCGGTCCCGATGGCCGCCCAGTGGTCCTCGCCGAGCTCGGCTTCCACCTGTGCGGCGATCGTCGACTTGGTCCCGAGGCACTCGAGCACGGTGGCGAGGACGACGCCGCCGACCTCGAGCAGCTGCGCCGGCTCGCCGACGCTCTCGGCGACGACCCGGGCCCCGCGCCCGGCCGGGGCGTCGAGGCTCGAGCGGACCGCCTCGAGGGCGCGGCGCTTGGCGGCGTCGAGGACGTCGTAGTCGACGCCGCTGTGCCGGTAGGCGTCGCTCACCGCGGGGCGCCCGCCCCGTCGCGCACGGCCCTCGCGATCGCCGCCAGGACCCCGTTCACGTACCGTCCGGAGTCCTCGGTCGAGTAGGCCTTGGCGAGCTCGACGGCCTCGTCGATCACGACGGCGACCGGCACGCTCGGCTCGAAGGCGAGCTCGTAGCAGCCGATCCGCAACAGGCAGCGGTCGATCGCCGGCATCCGCTCGATCTGCCAGCCCGAGGCGTGGGCGTCGATCAGGTCGTCGATCCGCCCGAGCTCGCGCTCGACCCCGCTCACGAGGGTGGCGGCGTACGGCTCGGGTGCGACCGCCTGCTCGGCGAGGATCTCGTCGAAGGCGACCTCCTTGCACTCCGCCTCGTAGCAGAGCTCGAGGGCGCGCTCGCGCGATCTGCGGCGCTCGCCGCTAGGCGCGGGTGAGGTACTCACCGCTCCGGGTGTCCACCTTGATGCGGTCACCCGGGTTGACGAAGAGCGGCACCTGGACGACGAGGCCGGTCTCGAGGGTGGCGGGCTTGCGCGCCCCGGAGACCCGGTCCCCCTGGATGCCGGGCTCGGTCTCGCTCACGGTCAGCTCGACCGCGGCGGGCAGGTCGACGTCGACGATCTCGCCCCCGTACATCTGCAAGATGGCCGAGTCGCCCTCCTTCAGGTAGGGGGCGGCGCCGCCGAGCGAGGAGGCGTCGACGTTCATCTGGTCGTAGCTCACGTTGTCCATGAAGACGTACTGGTCGCCGTCGCGGTAGAGGTACTGCATCTCCCGCTTGTCGATCACGGCCTGCTCCACCTTCTCGTCCGCGCGGAAGGTGCGCTCGATCACCGCCTTGGTGCGGGAGTTGCGCAGCTTGGTCCGGACGAACGCCCCGCCCTTGCCCGGCTTCACGTGCTGGAACTCGACGACCGAGAACAGGCCCTCGGGCAGGTCGAGCGTCATCCCGTTGCGCAGGTCGTTGGTGGAGAGAGGCATCAGAAGGTCGTGTCCTTGGTCGACTTGGTCAGCGGGCGCGCGCCCTGGGCGGTGACGACGAGCGTGTCCTCGATGCGCACGCCGCCGGTCCCCGGCAGGTACACACCGGGCTCCACGGTCACGACGGCACCCTCGTCGAGGATATCAGCGGACTGCCCGCTGATCGCCGGGGCCTCGTGGATCTCGAGCCCGACGCCGTGCCCGGTGCCGTGCACGAAGTGCTCCCCGTAGCCCGCCTCGACGAGCGAGCGCCGGCAGGCGTCGTCGACCTCGCTGGCGCTCGCCCCCGCCCGGGTCGCCCGCACGCCCGCCCGCTGGGCGACGAAGACGGCGTCGAGGACCTCGACCATCTCCTCGGGGACCCGGCCGACCGTGAAGCTGCGCGTCATGTCGGAGTGGTAGCCGTCGACGAGGGCGCCGAAGTCGACGACGACGACGTCGCCCTCGTCGATCCGCCGGTCCGACGGCCTCGCGTGCGGCATGGCCCCGTTCGGGCCGCTCGCCACGATGGTCTCGAACGAGAGGTCGTCGGCGCCCCGGCGGCGCATCTCGTAGTCGAGCTCGAGGGCGAACTCCGCCTCGGTGAGCCCGGCGCCGAGCCGCTCTTTCACCTGGGCGAGCGCCACGTCGGCGACGTCGGCGGCGAGCTCGATACGGGCGAGCTCGCCGGCGTCCTTCACCACGCGGAGACCCTCGACCACCCCTTCGGTGGCGACGAGCTCGCCGCCGGCCGAGGCGAACTGGCCGAGCTCGGCCCGGAGCCGGTCGGCCGCCGCCCAGCTGACGGCGGCGGCCTCGAGGCCGAGGCGCGACAGCCCCTTCGTCGCCCGGTCGAGGATCTCGAGCTGGCCCTGGCGCGTCCCGGCCTCGACCTCCACCTCGGCCCCGGCGGCCGCGATCTGCTCGGCCGCCTGCTCGGGGTACTTCGGGTCGGTGAGGAGGAGGGCGCCGCCCGCCGTCACGAGCAGCATGGCGGCCGAGCCCGTGAAGCCGGTGAGGTAGCGGACGTTGACGAGCGAGGTGACGAGGAGGGCGTCGCAGCCCGCCGCGCCGAGCCCGGTCCGGAGGCGGCCGAGGCGGGAGGCGACGTCCATCGCCGCAAGGTTGGAGTGGTCACGACCCGATGGCATCGTGCGAAGACTACGCGTCCGGCGGGGGCGGTCCTTCAGTGCGAGGCGAGGCGGATGGCCGCCTCCACCGCCAGCTCGTAGCCGAGGCCGCCGAAGCCGGCGACGACGCCGTCGGCGACCGGGGCCACGACCGAGCGCGAGCGCCAGGGCTCGCGGGCGGCCGGGTTCGAGACGTGCAGCTCGACCACGACCCCGTCGAAGGCCGCCAGGGCGTCGTGCAGCGACCAGCCGTAGTGGGTGAGGGCGCCGGCGTTCACGACCACCGCGCCGGCGCGCCCCCGCGCCCCGTGGACGGCCCGGACGAGGTCGGCCTCGGCGTCGGACTGG
>JAKACF010000378.1 GCA_021821585.1 Actinomycetes bacterium | reverse complement strand
GCAGGCCGGCCGGGGGTACGTGCCCGAGGCGTGCGTGGTGGTCTTCCGCTTCGCCTTCGAGGAGCTGCGCCTGCACCGCCTCCAGATCTCGATCATCCCGCGCAACCGGCCGAGCCGGCGGGTGGCCCAGAAGCTGTGGCTGCGGGGCGAGGGCATCGCGCTTCGCTACCTCGAGATCGACGGGCGCTGGGAGGACCACGTCCGCTACGCCATCACCGGCGAGGAGTGGGCCGAGCGCCGGGAGCGCTACGTCCGCCAGTGGCTGAGCGGCGCCACCGGTCTCAACCCGGCGAACGGGCCGCACTAGCCCAGAGGCGCCCCGGCGTCGCGCACGACCGCCGGTGACCGCCTGAAGAACGCCTCGACGTCGGGCTCGTAGCGGTACCGGGGGAGCTGGTCGCCGAGGCTCCTGCGCACGCGGTTGGCCTCGGCGAAGCGCTGCACCGCCCCGGCCGAGGAGAACTGCGGCCTGAAGCCGGCCTCGGCGAGCCGTGTCGTGTCGATGCCCCGCCCGTAGCGGAGGAGGTCCTGCAGCTCGGTCGGCAGCGAGAGCAGCCCGAGGCGGACGAGGGGCGCGGCCGCCTGGGCGGTGAGCACGGGCGGGAGCGGCAGCCGGCGGGCGGCGGCGATCGAGGCCACCTCGGTGACCGGGAGCTTGCCGTCGCCGGCGACGTTGAAGATCCCCCGAGGGGCCGTCTTCACTGCGAACTCGACGCAGCGGACGACGTCGTCCTCCTCGACGAACTGCACCAGCGGGTCGAAGCCTGCGACACACGGCATGACGCCGCGGGCGAGGTTGCGGGAGATGGGCGTGTCGATGTCGGCCCCGAGGACGTTGGCGAAGCGCAGCACCGTCACGCCGACGCCGGGGTTGTCCTCGGCGAAGTCCGAGACGTAGCCCTCTACCTCGCACAGGGAGCGCTCCACCCTGTTGCGGGCCGTGCGCGAGCGGGGTGTGCCCTCGCTGAACCAGGCGGGGTCGGAGGGATGCGAGCCGTAGACGAGCGAGGACGACTTGACGACGATCTGGCGGATCGACGACCCGGGGGCTCCGGCCGCCGCCAACAGGTTCATGGTGCCGATGACGTTCGTCTCGTGGAGCGCTCTCCCGCTCATGGCCGAGGAGTCGAGGACGAGGAAGGTGTGGACGATGGTGTCCACCCGGGTGGCCCGCACGACGCGGGAGAACAGCGAGTAGCTGTTGTCGGCCCGGACGAACTCGGTCCGCTCGAGCTCGACGCTCGGCGTGCCCGTCCCCATGCCGACGATCACCTCGACGGCCGGGTCCGTCTCGAGGGCGGCTGCCACCTTGCCGCCCCAGAAGGTGTCGAGCCCGGTGAGCAGGATGCGCCGGCCCACGGCTCAGCCGAACAGCACGCTGCGGCGG
Source organism: Actinomycetes bacterium (assembly GCA_021821585.1). Lineage (GTDB taxonomy): Bacteria > Actinomycetota > Acidimicrobiia > Acidimicrobiales > Bog-793 > JAKACF01. Next base: position 1,528 of record JAKACF010000378.1, on the reverse strand, counting down.
GCGGCGAGCATCTCGTAGAGGGTCTCCTGCAGCCGCTGGCGGATCGCCTCGGCCTCGTCGATCACCCGGCCGCGCGGGTAGCGCTCGAGTCCCGGTTCGACGTCGAAGCGGACCGGGTCGAGCACGCGGAAGCGGAACTTCGCCGGGAAGTAGAGGACGGTGCCGAGGACCGGCCCGAACAGGAGGTGGTTGAGGGTGACCGGGAGGTAGGGGACGTGGAGCAGCCGGGCGAGCGAGGAGGACTTGTAGAGGATCGGCATCGACTCCTCGGCGCCGACGACGGCGATCGGGACGACCGGCACGCCCGCCCGCATCGCCGTCTCGACGAAGCCGCCCCGGCCGAAGCGCCGGAGGCGGTAGCGCTCGCTCACGTGCTTGCTCGGGCCCTTCTCCCCCTCGGGGAAGACGAGCGCCAGCTGTCCCTCGTCGTGGAGCAGCCGGTGGGCGTTGTCGGGGTGGGCGGGCACCCCGCCACCGCGGCTCCAGATCGTGCCCGCCACCGGCAGGGTGCGGAACCAGTTGTCGGCGAGGCCGTAGACGGGCCGGCCGAGCTCCTCCTCGATGCCGTGCATGATCATCGGGGCGTCGGAGGGGATGGCGCCGGCGTGGTTGGCGACGATGAGCGCGCCGCCCTCCCGCGGGATCTTCTCGAGGCCGTCCCACTCCACCCGGAACCAGCGCTCGTACACCGGGGCCTCGAGGCGCCGGATGAGTCGGCGCGCCCGCTCGGAGCGCCCCCACTCGTCGACGTCGGAGCGGCGGGCGGCGTCCGAGGCGGCGCTGCCGCTCCTGCCCGGCGAGGGGAAGGCGACGAGTGCGCCGGTGCGCTCCTCCTCGGTCCCCGCCGCGGCCGCCCGCTCGGGGCCGCCGCCACTGTCGTTTCGGGCCACCAGTCGAATGGTAGTGGTGGCGGCCGGCACCGAGGTCGGGCCGCCCGTGCGGGCTCAGGGCCTGCCGAAACCGACGAAGCCGTTCCAGTACATGGCCGTGTAGCCGACCGGCACCCCGGGCTGGGAGGCCTGCAGGATCGTGTTGCCGCCGTAAGGGCCGGAGCCGATGTACATGGCGACGTGGGTGATCGGCCAGGGCCCGTCGTTGGCGAAGTGGTAGAAGATCAGGTCGCCGGGCTGGAGGTCGCTCGCGTAGACCGGCGTCGACTCCTGCCGCTGAGCGGTCGCCCCGTGCTCGAGCTGGACGCCGGCCGCCTCCCAGGCGAGCATCGTGAGCCCGGAGCAGTCGACGCCCTTCCGGCTGGCGCCGCCCCAGACGTAGGGCACGCCGATGTAGCTCTCGGCGGCGGCGACGGCCTTGTTCCCCGCCGCGCTGGAACCGCTCGGCGACAGGCTCTGGCCGACTGTGGTCGTGCCGCCGGCGGGCGCCGGGGGACCGGGCGAGCCGGCGGGCGGGGCGGTGGTTCCACCGGTGCCGGCCGAGCCGGCGGCCGCTCCGGCCGCCGCCGCGCCGTTCTGGTTGCCGGTGCTCGGGTTGGCGGCGGCCACGGCGGCGGCTGCTGCCGCCGCCTCCGCGG
>JAKACF010000377.1 GCA_021821585.1 Actinomycetes bacterium | reverse complement strand
CGTTCGTCACCGAGCGCCTGGGGCGCCTGCTGTTGAGGCTCCTCGGAGCCGACCTTCTCGCCGTGGCGGTCCTGCAGGCGTGGCCCGGGCGGGGCTTCTGGCACAGCGGGACCCGCGGCACCCTGCCGGCGATGGTGCATGCCATGTCGGCGACCCTCCAGCCAGGGCCGGTCTCCTCGATGCTCGACTCCTTCGCCAGCTTCGCCGCCGCCCACGAGCCCGCCGTCAACGCGGTCGCCGTGGCCGGCTTCGGCCTCCTCGGCGCCGCCTGTGTCACCGCGAGGGCGCGGGTCGTGGCATGGGCCGGCGTCCCCGGCACGGCGTTCCTCCTCGCGACCTGGGTGCTCGTGCAGGACTTCGGCGTGCTCGGCGGCGTCGGCACCGACCCCAACTCGATGCTCCCGCTCCTCGTCCTCGGCGCGGCCGGCTACCTCGGGCTCGTCCGGCCGGCGGCTCACCGCGCGCCGCCCCGGTCCGACGGCGCTCCGGGTGGCCTCCTCGAGGGACTCCGGTGGAGGGCTGCACGCGACCCCTCGGCCCTGCTCCGGAACATCGCCGCCGGCGCCGCCCTCGCCGTCGTGCTCCTCGGTGCGGTCCCGATGGCCGTGGTCGCCCTCGAGCCACCGCCCTCGGTGCCAGGGGCGCAGCCAGCCGCCACGACCCGGGACGCCTCTCCGGCGTCCTCCCGGCACCAGCTGCGCGCACCGTCGCAGGCGGGCGCTCATGTGCCGTGGCGGAGTCCGAGTCCCCGCCACGGACAGCGCTAGCTACGCTACCCTCAGCGCAGGTTGACAGCCCGGAGGGAGGAGACCATGCTCCTTCCCGGGGTATGGCGGGTGGTCGGCGGACAGGCTCCGTCCACCGACGAGAAGGGGGAGACGATGCAGCGAGGGGGACGGCGATGGCGCCGCCTCTCCGGTGCGTTCGCCGGGGTGCTCGCTCTCCCGGTCGGCGTCGCCTCCCTCACGGGCGGCCCCCAGGGATCGGCAGCGGCCGCAACCCGTGCCGAGCGGATCGGACAGGCACCGCGCCTGCCCGCCGGCACGCACGTGGTGGCCGCCCTCCCGCCGAGCACGACCCTGCACGTCGACATCGTCCTCAAGCCGCGGGATCCTGCTGCGCTCGCCTCCTTCGCCGCCGAGGTCTCGACACCGGGCTCGCCGCTGTACCGCCGCTTCCTTCCGAGAGGTGCCTTCGCGGGCCGCTTCGGCCCGGCCGACAGCGAGATCCGGGCGGTCGAGGCGCAGCTGAGGGCGGACGGCCTGCGCTACGGCCACCTCTCCGGGGACCACCTCAGCCTCCCGGTCACCGCGACTGCATCCGCCCTCGAGCGTGCCTTCCACACCAGCCTCGACCAGGTCCGCCTCCCCTCGGGCCGGCTCGCCTACGCCAACACCTCCGCCCCGCTGCTCGGCGGCGTGGCCGCCACCGCGACCGAGGCGGTCATCGGTCTCGACAACCTCGCCGTTCCCGCCCCCGTCCCCCTCCTCCACTCCACAGCGGCGCTGTCCCGGCGTGCCGCCCCGAACCTGTCGGCCGGTGCCGTGACGGCCTGCAGCGCCGCCCAGTCCACCGCCTTGAACTACGGCTCGTACCTGCCCGGACAGCTCGCCTCGGCCTACGGCATGTCGGGCCTGTACAACCAGGGTGACGAGGGCGCCGGGGTCACCATCGCCCTGTTCGAGCTCGAGCGCGACAGCCCGACCGACATCGCCGCCTACCAGGCCTGCTACGGGACGAGCACCAAGGTCGTCTACACGAAGGTGGACGGCGGCGCCAGCGGGTCCGCCTACGGCGTCGGTGAGGCCGCCCTCGACATCGAAGACCTCATCGGGCTCGCCCCGAAGGCGACGATCGACGTCTACCAGGGCCCGAACTCCTCGACGGGTGCCTACGACACCTACAACGAGATCGTCTCGAACGACGTCGCCAAGGTGGTCTCGACCTCCTGGGGGCTGTGCGAGGCGGTGCTCGGCCGGAGCGCGGCGAACGCCGAGAGCGTCCTGTTCCAGCAGGCGGCGGCCCAGGGCCAGTCCGTCTTCGCCGCCGCCGGCGACAGCGGTGCCGAGGACTGCGGGACGAGCTCGCCCCCCGCCGTCGACGACCCGGCCAGCCAGCCCTACGTCACCGGGGTCGGCGGGACGACCCTCACCTCGGCCGGTCCTCCCCCGACGGAGCGCGTCTGGTACACGCCTGCATCTGGCACCTCTCAGGCAGCCGGCGGGGGCGGGGGCATCTCGCAGTTCTGGCCGATGCCGGTGTACCAGTCGTCGGCTCCTTCCGCCGTCGGCGTCGTCAACTCCCTCTCCCTGCCGGCACCGTGCACGTCCACGTCCGGCTACTGCCGGGAGGTGCCCGACGTCTCGGCCGATGCCGACCCGAACACGGGCTACGTCATCTACTGGGACGGGTCCTGGTACGCGTTCGGGGGAACGAGCGCGGCCGCCCCGCTCTGGGCGGCCGTGGCGGCCCTCACCGACGCCTCGAGCGCCTGCAGCGGCCGGGCGATCGGCTTCGCCGACCCCGCCCTCTACCACGCCGCTGCCGTCGCCTACGCGAGCGACTTCCACGACGTGACGAAGGGGGACAACAGCCTCACCGCCACGAGCACGCTCTACCCGGCCACGTCCGGCTACGACATGGCCTCGGGCCTCGGGTCCCCGGACGCGGTGAACCTCGCCTCGACCCTGTGCGCCGATTCCCCGGGCCCCACCGATCCGGTCTCGGTCCAGAGCCCCGGTACGGTGACCTCGAGGGTGGGGAGCCCCGTCTCGCTCCAGGTCCGGGCAAGCGACACGCTGGCCGGTGCCACGCTCCACTACGTCGCCACCGGGCTCCCGGCCGGGCTCGCCATCTCGAGCAGCTCGGGGCTCGTCTCGGGCGTCCCGACGACGGCCACGAGCTACACCACCACGGTG
>JAKACF010000376.1 GCA_021821585.1 Actinomycetes bacterium | reverse complement strand
GTGGCGAGGCTCTCGTCGATGTCGTCGTCCACGATCTGCACGTCGTCGATCCCGAGATCGGCGAAGCGGAGCAGAGCCAAGGCGGACTCGCGAGGCGACGGCTGAACGATGTCCGGATCGTCGAAGAGGGAGGACTGCATCGAGATTGATTGGTCGTCGAACAGACGCCCGGTCGCAGACACCCCGGGCATGCCCGCGCCGAGCGGCCGCCGCCATAGCGCCCTCCGACGCACGCCGAGGACCCCGATTCCAGCGAGTGCGCGTGCGAAGTGCTGCACCTCGGGCTCGTCAAAACGCATGGCCGCAGAGAGCGCCAGCGTGGTCCCGGTCAGCAGCTCCCTCGTCCCCGACAGCGCACCGAGCCCTCTCCGGAAACGGATGTCGGATCCTTCCCGCTCGAAGAGCACGCGTCGACGGCGCTCCGGATAGCTGTACAAGCCCTCGAACAGCACCTCGGCGTCATCCACCTCGAGCCGGTAGGCGGACCGCACGCCGTCGATGACCATCTCCACCTGGTACGTCGACGGTGAGTGCGGCCCATTGCCGAACTTGAACGGGTCGCGGGGGATGAACTGATCCCAGGCACGCAACGATCGAGCTACGGCCATCGAGAGCCAGGCGAGCGACTCGATGACGTTCGACTTGCCCGAAGCATTCGGACCATAGACGCCGGCCACCGCCAGCACGCGCTCGGCGAGCAGGTCGAACTTCCGGACCGAGGGCCCGTCCTCGTCGACGGCGACCATGGACAGCTCGACGGGCTCCAGGATCGACCGGTGGTTGGAGACCTCGAACCTGAGCAGCACTAGTCTAGGCTAGCAGTTAATCTGCGCGTTCAGGCGATTCTCCGTCAGACTCTTACGTAACTAGCTCCGAACGTGTGCCTATCCTGCACGGTAGGTGGATCATGGGGTCGGTGACCGTCGACAGGAGACGAGAAGTCCAACTGGCGCACCCGCCTGGTCCGCGAAGAGCGGTACCTGCCAGGCTGGAACTGGTGAGGGGTTCCGACGATCGCCGAGCGGCTCTTCGGAGCGCCATCTTCGATGCGGACGGTCGTCGCATCGTCGTCGCGCTGTCGAAGGGGCCCTGGGACGACCTGCTCCAGCTCGCGGGTGACGGGCTCCTTGTCGCGCTGGCCCAACACGCGACGGGAGCGCCCGACCTGGTCCGGCGCTGCGCCGGGCAGCTGCGAGAGCGCGCCTGGGAGGGTGACCACGATCTCGCCGACCAGCTCGACGCGGCGCTCGGTGACCGGCCCGCACCCATGCTGCGTCCGCTTCTCGTCGACCTCGAGGAGCTGGCAGCGATCCTCGAGGGCGACCCGGCCCACGGCGGCGGGCGGATCGACCTTCGCACCGGGGAGGTCTGGCCGCGGGCAGCGATCGACTACGCCCACGAAGAGGGCGAGGAGGACCCCGACGACGCGGACCCCGACCGCTGGCTCCCCGTGTGGTGCGAGGGCTCCCGGACCGCCTACGGCGACGTGGAGGACTTCATCGAGGCGCTCTCCGACGGGGACTGGGCGGATCGGCTGTCGATCGCCATCTCGGGAAAGGGGGCCTTTCGCCGCTTCAAGGACGTCCTCGAGCGCCGGCCCGGCGAGCTCGAGGCCTGGTACGCGTTCTCCGACGAGCGCCAGCGGGGCCGCGCCCGAGCCTGGCTCGCCGCTGCGGGGTACTCGCCTCGCGTGCCGGGGCGTCCCGTTTCCGCATGACCGCCCGGTGCGAGCTCTGCGATGGATGCCGTGGCGCTCATAGCATGCTGGGATGACCTCTGCATCCCCTCGGCCGGTACCCGGCGACCTCGGAGAGGTCTTCAATCGGCGCCGAGTCCGCTCCCTCGCCGGTCCTCGAAGCTTCGAGCGCGGGGAGGACTACGTGAGAAGCGGCACGGTGACGAAGCTGCGCGTCACCGGGACGTCGGCTGAGGCGACCGTCCGGGGATCGGCACCCTACAAGGTGCGTCTCGGGGTCGAGGACGGTGAGCCGGTGTTCTCCTGCACCTGCCCGGTCGGCGCCGACGGGAGCTTCTGCAAGCACGCCGTCGCGCTCGTGCTCGTCGCCACGGATCCCCGCTCGACCCAGCCGCGGCCCGGTCGACGACTCGAACGGCTGTCTCGGCGACATTGCCGGCGAGCTCCAGGAGCTCCACCTCGCCGCCTGCAAGAAGGCCCATCCCGACCCTGTCGCGCTCGCCCACCGCCTGTTCGACTGGGAGTGCAGCGCCGGCGACCTCGATGTGTTCTCCGGTGCCGCACACACCTACGCGAAGGTGCTCGGCAAGGCGGGCCTCGCCACCTACCGCCAGCTCGCCGAGGCCGCCTGGGATCGCCTCCCCGCGCTCGGGCCCGGAGACAAGCGCTCCTACGAGGGCAACAGGTTCCGCATCACCCGCATGATGGAGGCCCTCGCCGAGGCGTCCGGCGATGTCGATGCCGTCGTCGCCGTGCTCGCGAAGGACCAGTCCTCCCCCTACGACTTCGTCCGCATCGCCGAGCGGTACCGGGCTGCGGGTCGTTTCGCCGACGCGCTGAGCTGGGCCGAGCAGGGCCTCGAGCACTTCGGGACATCGGCCGATCACCGCCTCCTCGAGGTGGCCGCCGACGAGTACCACCGGGCCGGGCGGGGCGAGCGGGCGGTCGCGCTCGCCTGGAAGGCTTTCGAGGAACGACCCTCGCCCAGCACCTACGAGCGCCTCTGCGCGCAGGGAACGCGGGCCGGCACGTGGGACAGCTGGCGACCCCGCGCGCTCGAGCGCCTGCGCAAGGACGTCACGGGCCGGATGAGGGCCGCCCGCTCGAAAGGCGGGTCGAGCACGGGGCTCGCGCGATGGGGGCTCGCCCCGGACGCCTCGGATCTCGTCCAGGTCTTCCTCTTCGAGGGCGACGTCGAACAGGCCTGGACCGAGGCGAAGGCCGGA